>JBGTDE010000227.1:0-2263 GCA_041748475.1 Rubrobacteraceae bacterium
ACTGGAGATCCTCCAGAGCCGCGAACTATTCGGAGAAGTTCGCCTTTCCTGCCAGGCCGTCTGCGACCACGACGTAACGCTTCGCGTACCCATGACCGTCACCTCCACAGAGTCCGAGGGCCCCGGAAAAGCACCGGAAACGGAGATCACACCCGAGCCCGAGTGGATCGAGAAGCCAGTCTAGAGCGGAAGGTGAAGCCGATCAGATAGTCAGTCGGTAAGCTTTTTTCTGAAAGGCTGAACTGCTGAAAGCCGCCGCAGGTGGCGTGCTGACCGGCTCCAACACCATAGGATCAGCGGAAGTTTGAGATTACTTGCTCCGCGTATCGCTCGACTATTTCGGGTTCTTGGGCGACGCGAGGCAGGTAGGTTATGAAATACTGGACGCCTGTATCGACCATCGGCTGCAGACGTTCGCTTATCTCTTCGGCGGTTCCGACTATGAATTCGTTTGAGTATTGGTCGTAGCCGATTTCGCCACGAGCTTCTTTGGTGGCTTTCTCGGGGTTCTCGCCATCGTCTATCAGGTGGACGTTGACGCTGGTGGAGCGTGTGATCTCGTCGTAGTTCCGGCCTTCGTTCTCGCAGTGGCCTTTTAGTACTTCGAACTTATGTTTCATCACGTCGATGTCTCCGCCGCCGACGTTGCAGGCATCGCCCCACTTGGCGACGAGCTTGAGGGTGACTTTCTCTCCGCCACCCCCGATCCAGATGGGTGGATGCGGCTTGCTGACGCCTTTCGGCTCGTTTATGGGTTTGTCGATGCTGTAGAACTCGCCATCGAAGACGGGTCCGTTCTCTGTGAACATGCGGTGGATGATCTCGCAAGATTCCTTGAACATCCGCATTCGCACCGGTACTTCTGGGAAGCTGTAGCCGTAGGCTTTCCACTCGTGTTCGTACCAGCCCGCGCCAATGCCGCAGAGGAGTCGCCCGTTGCTCATCACGTCGACGGTCGAGGCGATCTTTGCGAGATGCGCCGGGTTTCGGTAGCCGTTGCAGGTGACCATCTGCCCGATCTTGACGTTCTCGGTGTCGCGGGCGAGACCCGCGCTTATGGTCCACGCTTCGAAGACACTGTTCATGGTTGGTTCGGGAACGGTGTGAAAGTGGTCGTAGACCCAGATCGAATCGTAGGCGCCGGACTCGTCGGCGACTTTCGCGACTCGCGTCATAGCCTCGTACTGCTCGAAGGGATCCTCTATGCCGATGAGATCCATCCTCCAACCCTGCGGTACGAATACTCCGAAATCAACCGCCACCCGTAACCTCCTTATCGAACTTTGTCAACGCAGAGCATCTTACCTCCTAGTGGGCGCTTAACGCCAGATCCTAAGATTCCCTTCGAGCGTCCCGGCTGCAATCGCGATGCGGCCTTCTCTATCGGCGGTTGAGGCTATGTTGCTGGCGAGCGTGCCACCGAGGGGTATCTCCCAGACAGGTTCGACGCCGTTGGCAGTATGACGCACGGCTACAAAGCCATTGTAGTTGTCGTTTGGCGCCAGTAGCTCCCACGCGCCATCGTCGTCAAGGTCTCCGGCGCGAGCGGCATCGAGGTTGCGGCTGTAGATGGTGTGCGTTGGGAATCCCACTCCGGCGGCGACTATCTTCAGGGTTCCGGATACAGCATCCAGGCGATAAAACTCGGTTACGGCATCGAGGTGTGGCGTGCGGGTTGCGACTATCTCGGTTTCGCCGTTTGGCCCGAAGGGTCCGGCGGCGATTAGGTGCCGCCACTTTTTTGCCTCCTCGAAAAATGGTCCGGCGGCGATCAGGGTGCCATCGGGAGCGTAGACCGCGACCCGGCTTCCGCGTCCCTCGACGCTCTCGGTGATGGCGAGCGCCTGCCCTTCCTCGGTGTCGAACCAGAATGGCGCTATCCCCTCGAAGACACCGCCGGACTCTGGTGTTATCTCGCGGTCCAGGAGGTATCCGCCGTTCTTGCGGCTCAATACGCCCATACCCTCGGCCTCCAACTCGTCGCCTAGCACGCCGTGATCGTAGCGGCTGCTCGGTGACGTGAGGACGGCCATCGCGCCCTGTGAGTTCTCGACGATCCGACCGTCTGGCAGAGCGGTGATCCCCGGTGCCTCGCCGGGACGAGCCGCGAAGGAGCCATCTGCCCCGATACTTATGATGCCGGATGGTGTCTCCAACGGATGCGTCAGCGCGGAGCCTCCCGTCGGCAACCGCAGCCGTTCACCTTCAACGGTCACGGCTGGCGGCGCTCCTGGCGGCAACTCGACGGTTGAGGTGAGCCAGT
>JBGTDE010000228.1:0-9495 GCA_041748475.1 Rubrobacteraceae bacterium
TCGCTTTTATCTTGCAAGCCGTCTATGCCTTTTTGATGGGACAGTACGAGCTCACGGACCTCTCTCGGCGTTCTTTAAATATGGTGGCCGGGGTGCTCGCCGTGCTCATACTGGTCACTGGCGTATTCTTGACGGTGAACCGCTATGGAGGAGTCGGTAAAACCTACGAATCTTTGACCGAAGACCCGGACAACAACGGAAATATCGGGCAGCGTCTAACATCGCTGAGCATTGGTTTCCGGGAGGATTACTGGAAAGTCGGCTGGGCTTCCTGGAAACAGAACCCGCTTACGGGGACGGGAGCTGGAACCTTTCAGTTCACGTGGCTAAAAGAGCGTGACTCCGATACGGGTGTAAAGCAAATCCACAACCTCTACCTCGAACAGGGAACAGAGACCGGTGTTTTCGCTTTCGCCGCTCTGTTGGGATTCGTCGGGCTGTTGGTTGGATACACTATTCGGGCGACTCTGAAATCTGGTCTCGATGGAGAACGCCGAGTGCTTTTAGCAGGACTCGTGAGTGCTTTGTTGGTCTACCTGATCTCATCGGTCATTGAATGGCACTGGTACATTCCGGCTTCGACGATGTACTTCTTTATTCTAGCCGCAGTCGCCGTAAAACTTGCTGCCTCACCGGAGTGGCTAACCCCTAAAGCTGCGAGTCCAATTCGTACCGTCGTCCATGAACCACCAGCCTCGAAAACCGACTCTGCGTCACCAAACGGCTGACGGACGACCCGCGGACATCGCACCCGGTATAACATCACCAGCATGCGCTCTGGAACAGGATCCAAACCTCAAGACCAAATCAAAGACCGCTACATGAAAACTCAACGTCTCTCACGAGTGCTTGCCGGAGCGTACCTGGACCTCGGCGGCGGGCCGGAGGATACCCTCTTCGTGGCAGGCAGCGGTCGAAGCGGTACTACGTGGCTGGCTGACAAGCTAAACCCCCGGCGGGACCACCGGCTGATCTTCGAGCCGTTCCATCCCGCGAAGGTGCCAATAGTCTCGGACTTTCACCTGCGACAGTACTTGAGACCCAACGAACTGCGTGAGATCTACGTACAACCCGCCCGAAGAGTCCTATCCGGCGCGGTCCGAAACGGATGGGTGAATAGGTTCCACCGGACGTTCGTGGCTCGCAAGCGTATCGTCAAAGATATCCGGGCGAACCTGATGCTTGGATGGATGCGCGAAAACTTCCCCGAGATGCCTATGATCCTGCTGCTACGCCACCCATGCGCCGTAGCCGAGTCGCAATTATCTCTCGGCTGGAAAGACATCCTGGACGAGACGTTGGACCAGCGGCCGCTGGTGGAAGACCATCTCACTCCGATGGAAGCCGAGATACGGTCGTCCCACGACCCTTTCGAGCGCCGGGTCTTTCTCTGGTGCGTCGAGAACTACGTCCCTCTAATGCAACTAGCGGGCAAAGAGGTGATCGTGGCCTTTTACGAGAACTTGATGACCGACCCCGTGCCGGAACTTCACCGAATCAACGGACGACTCGGTATAAAGTTTGACGAAGCCACCGCCGGAGAGATTGAGAGACCATCGCCCGTAAGCCGACGAGACACGACTCCAAGCCTCGACGGTTGGCGGCACCGTATCTCCGAGGAGCGCCGTCGCAGGGCCATCGAGATACTCGCGCTCTTCGGCCTGGACCGTATCTACGGGGAGGATGCGCTGCCAAATCCTGAAGGAGTGTGGGCGTTCGTGCGGAGTAACGGTTGAAACGTACGCCGGTCGTGATTCTCGCCGGGATACGGTGGGGGTTTCTGTGGCAGAGACACCAGGCGCTAGCCACGTTGTTCGCCCGAGCCGGATACCCGACCGTCTTCGTCGAGACGACCGGGCTTGCCAACCCGCATCCCAGCTTGGACGCGCTACGCAAGATCTCCGCTCGACTAGGAGCTTCCGGCAGCAGTAAAGCTCAGATCGAGAAGAATCTCGCCATCTACGCACCCGTCGTAGCACCACCGACAGCGGAAGCCTTTCGTAAGGTCAACGCCCGGATTTTTGCGCCGCGAGTGGTTCGGGACTTGCATAGACTAGTCGGTCGGAATCCTATCGTCATCGCCTATCCTCCAACACGCACGACACTCGACATTGTGGCTGGGCTGGAGCCACGATTATTGCTCTATGACCGCTCCGACGATTATTCCGTTTTCCCTCGTATTCCGGACGACATCGCAGCCACCGAACGCGAGTTGATACAGAACGCCGATCTGATCTCCTGCACCTCAACCACCATTCTCGAAGAGACACGACCCTCTCGACCAGATGCCTTCCTGAGTGGACCTGCCGTTGAATACGAAAGATTCGCAGTCCTCCAAAACGAACGCCGGGACGCAATCCAGACAGTCTGTTTCTTCGGCGATCTGAGCGAGTCGCGCCTGGACACCCGAGTGTTCGAGGCGATTGCTCAGGCCGGTATCCAGGTGAGACTATTGGGGAGATTGGGGCGGCGGGAAAAGTATCTAGCAGGGATGCCGAGCATAAACTACGTGGGCATTGTGGACCACAGTCGACTGCCGGAAGCCTTAGATGGCGTGGATGCCTTTGTGATGCCATACAAGGCGAGCCATCTCACCCGAGGCATCTCACCGGCTAAACTCTACGAATGCTTGGCCACCGGCAAACCCATAGTCGCCTCGCGGCTACCGGCTATTATGGAGCTTGGACAGCACATCTATCCGGCGGACAGCCCCGAAGACTTCGTGAAAGCACTGCGGAACTTGCAAACGTCTGAGAGCGAGGCACGAGTTCGGGCGCGTATTGAGTTGGCACACGCCAACTCCTGGGAGGCGCGGTTTGGAGAGATAGAACGTCGCATACAAGAAGCCCTGGATCCCGCATGAGACGTGTGGACGTGCTCGGCATAGGTATAGACCCCCTAACGGTGGATGAACTCAATTCCGAAGTCTTGCGTCTGTCGCGACAAGGCAGCTGTTCGGTGGTGCTCAACGTTAATGCGCATTGCCTGAATCTTCTGCGAAAAGATGAGCGGTTGCGGAAGTTCTTTGGGCAGGCGGAGATCGTTTTCAGCGACGGGGCCGGGGTGGTGCTTGGGGCGCGAATTCTAGGACGTCGGATCCCCGGTAGGATCACTTACGCTGATTGGATCCCCAACCTCACCGCTCTAGCCGAAACGGAAAACCTCTCGCTTTTTTTCCTCGGCGCTCGCCCCGGAATAGCCGAAAAAGCATCCCGAAAACTAAAAAAACAACATTCAAGCCTGACCATATCCGGCGCATTGGATGGGTATTTCGACCACCGGACGGGCAGTTCCGACAATGAACGCATTCTGCAGGCGATCAACGTCGCGAGCCCGGACATCCTGTTGTTGGGAATGGGAATGCCGCTGCAAGAGCGGTGGCTCATGGAGAACCGCGAGCGTCTGAACGTCCGGGTCGCCCTGACCGGTGGCGCTGTATTCGACTACATTGCGGGCGAGTTGCGTCGTGGACCAAAGTTCCTAACCGACAACGGTTTCGAGTGGTTGGCGCGACTGGCGATAGAGCCTCGAAGGCTCTGGCGGCGGTATCTGATCGGCAACCCAACCTTCCTCTTTCGCGTCTTGCGACAACGCTTGGAAGAGATGCGCTCCAGCAATACTTGAGGTAGACTCCCCGGCGTGAGGGGCAGAATTTTACCGATACGCCCGTTGGGCATACTCGGCGCGGTCGCGCTGATCCTCGTTTGCCTTTTCTCGTTCCCTTCTGGGGAGGCCGACGCAGCGAGTTCCTACATAGACTTTGACCGCCATGAAAGCCCGTCCCAACTCGCGTCGGGCATCGAGAAGGGCGTGGTGATCAAGAAGGGTGCTGTAAAACTTGCCAAAGGTAAGAAAAGTGGCACTCTGACCTCGAAAGTATATTCGAGCGCGACAACCTTCGATACGCTCCTGCCTTCATGGAACGCCGTTACCCCGAAGGATACTTATATGCGGACGGAGGTCAGGGTTCGATCCGGCAGCGGCTGGACAAGATGGTGGAACATGGGACTGTGGGCCAGTGGCACGGACACCGTGCGTCGGCAGAGTTTCGACGGCCAGCGCTACGGTAATTGGAGAGTCGCTACTGACAGCCTCACCAGTGGAGGTTCCGCGTTCGCCAACGCTTACCAGTACCGGATCACGCTGTCCACCAAGAAAGTGCGGCGGTCTCCTAAAGTAGACTCTCTGGCCTTTACAGCTTCAGATTCCCGTCGTCATGGGGAATTTCTTGGTGTGACGGGGGGCAAATATCTCGGGAGGGACCTCCCGGTTCCGCAACGCTCGCAGATGATCTACCCGAACGGCGGACAGGTCTGGTGCAGCCCGACCTCGCTCTCAATGGTGATGGCCTACTGGGCGAACAAGACAGGCAAGAGCCGACTAAATCAATCGGTCCCAACCGTCGCCCGAGGCACCTACGACTATGAATATGGTGGCAATGGCAACTGGCCGTTCAACACGGCCTACGCCTCATCTTACGGACTGAAAACCTCGGTAAACCGATTCTCTTCGCTCGGACAGGTGGAGCGTTGGGTCGCTAACGGTGTGCCAGTGGTCGCGAGTATCTCGTGGAGTAAGGGGCAGCTAAACGGTGCTCCTATACCGTCCAGTACCGGGCATCTTATGGTCATTCGGGGTTTCGATAAGACCGGACGTTATGTGATCGTCAATGATCCGGCGGCATCATCCAACTCAGGTGTTCGGCGAGTCTACGATCGTCAGCAGTTTGCGAATGCCTGGATGCGGGGCTCCGGTGGTGTGACCTATATCATCCACCCGAAAGGTTGGAACGTGCCTAGCCGCACCGACGCCCGTGGAAGCTGGTAGACGGAGCAGGGATCATACCGGGCGGTATACTGTCTTCATGCTGGCTTCGGAGTAGGTTTTAGTGAGTATCCTCAAGACACTTCTAGATCTCAAAGGGCTTAGACGAGTAGCGAGCGTCCTAATACTGATGCTCGTGGATTCGGCGGCTCTCTTGACCGGTATCTTCGCAGCAGCCTATCTCATACGAGGTGGCGGGGGAGTGTCGGAGGCGTTCCCCGCAATACCCGTCTTGCTGCTCGTCTGGGTGTTGTTGATGGCGACTTTTGATCTCTACAACCGCGCTGGCGTAAGGCGCAGCCCCGGCTCTCTCGTGTTGGCCGTCCTGTGCTGGACGGTTCTCTTGTTTGCTGGAACGTATCTCTACCCCTTGAGTGGACCGACGGCGGTGGAGGTGTTGCTTGCCGGAGCTGTGGCTATGCCGGTCGCTGGGATTCTGCGGCTCCTGTACGAGTGGGGGATAGAGAGGATCTACCGCCAGGGCTACGGTCGGATGTCGGCTATCGTGGTGGGCAACGCCGCCGAGCGCGAACGGGTGCGCCGTACGATGGAGACAACCCCCGGCGCATACCAATGTATTGGTGAAATAAACCTTGGTGACCCAAGTGTAATGTTGGCCGAGTTGCGCCGAGCTCTGGACGAGACTGGCGCGAAGGTAGTTCTGCTCGCAGGTGCCGAAAGCTTGGGGGACGAGCAAGCTCTAGATTTGCTTCGTTCAGCTTGGCTGCGGGGGTTGCGGCTGCGTGTCGTACCGGGTGCCGTCGCCCTGGCGAGTAGCCGACCCGTACTCTCACGCAACGCCGGATTGCCGCTGCTGAAGGTCAGCTATCCTCGGCTGGATAGCTTTCAACTGGCACTCAAGCGGGCTCTTGACGTGTCGCTATCGTTGGTGGGATTGGCGATGCTCGCGCCGGTTTTCGCGGTTTTGGCTCTGGCGGTGCGATTGGATTCCGCAGGTCCAGCCTTCTTCCGCCAGAAACGGGCCGGGGCAGATGAGAGGGTTTTCCTGTGCTACAAGTTTCGTTCCATGTTCGCGGACGCGGATCTGCGGCAGGCCGAGATCGAGCGTCTCAACGAGGCCGATGGGCCGGTCTTCAAGATAGAGAAAGACCCCAGGATAACTCGGGTAGGCGGTTTCCTGCGGCGCTGGAGCGTGGACGAGTTGCCGCAGTTGTGGAACGTCCTGCGGGGCGATATGAGCCTCGTTGGGCCTCGACCACTGCCGCTCCGGGACTTCGAGAGGATGGGCGAAGAGCACAAAAAGCGGCTCGCCGTCGTGCCGGGCATGACCGGCTATTGGCAGATAAACGGTCGCAGCAGCCTCTCTTTCGAGGAGATGATACGACTGGACCTCTACTACATCGAAAACTGGTCGCTCGCCTTTGACTTCAAAATAATCCTGCGTACCATCGGAGCCGTAGTCCGCCGCCACGGCGCTTACTAGAGCGGCTGTCACTGCCTGTCGTCCACTGAATCGAATTCGGTTGTAGGATAGAGCGTCTTCGAAAGTACGTTTGGAGGAAGGCTTGGCTGTGGAGTTCGATGTTGGCGTTATTGGTTCCAAGTACGTTGGCCTCGCCACTGGCGCATGTCTTGCGTGTCTGGGACGCCGGGTAACGTGCTTGGACCGGGACGCACAGCTCATCGACGACTTGCAAAACGGCGGGATGCCGATATTCGAAGAAGGTCTACAGACCTTGATCTCCGACAGTGTGCGCGAGGGCATGATCCGATTCGCCGGTATGGAGACGCTATCAAAGGTCGTGCGCTCTTCGGATGTGATCTTCATAGCGGTTGGAACTCCCCAGAGCGTTGATGGATCCGCCGACCTCTCAAACGTGGCGGCGGTGGCTCGGGGGATAGGTGAAGCCCTCGCTGAGGGGCGTGACCAACCACTCGTGGTCGTCAATAAGAGCACGGTTCCGGTTGGCTTTAGCGATTACGTCTCGGACCTCATACGCGAGGGAGCGGGGGATGCTGAGGTGGATTTCCGGGTGGTATCGAATCCCGAGTTTCTACGGGAAGGCAGCGCGGTACAGGATACGTTGTATCCAGATAGGATAGTGCTCGGCGCAGAGGAGCCAGATGCTATCGAGTTTATGCGGCGGCTGTACCGTCCGATCATCAAGCGGGATTTCCCGGAGGCGGTGGAGCTCGGTTATCGGGCCGAGGTTCCTGTAGTCACTACGGATCTCGCCAGCGCCGAGATGATCAAATACGCCGCCAACGCTTTTCTGGCGACCAAGATCAGCTTTATCAATGAGATCTCGACCATCTGCGAACTGACTGGCGCGGACGTGGAAAAGGTCGCGAACGGAATCGGAATGGACGAACGTATCGGCTCCCGCTTCCTGGAAGCCGGTATCGGATGGGGCGGCTCCTGCTTCCCGAAAGACGTGAACGCTCTACGAGCCATCGCCCGCGAACACGGCTACGATCCCACCCTGCTAAACGCTACCGTAACTGTCAACAACCACCAGCGCGAAGCGGTGATTCAAAAGCTCCAAAGTAGCCTCCAAACCTTCCGACACAAGCGCGTGGCCCTCCTCGGTCTCTCCTTCAAACCCGGCACCGACGACCTGCGCGAAGCCCCAAGCCTGTACTTAGCGAACGCTCTCCACACTCAAGATGCCCAGGTGACCGCCTACGATCCCGCTGCCGGTGGCAAAGCCGCAAAACTCGCGCCACACCTCCAGATATCCTCCTCACCCTACGAAGCCCTGAAGGACGTTCATGCGGCGGTGATAGTCACCGAATGGCCCGAAATAGTCGACTTGGACCTGGAAAAGGTCGCCGCGCTGATGAAGGAGCCGCGGCTCGTAGTTGACGGACGCAACGCCCTCGACCCTGCCACAGCGCGAGCGAGCGGGCTTCTGTACGAGAGCTTCGGGCGTGGCTGAGGCTGGTTCCGGCAGGCGTGTGCTGGTCACGGGTGGGGCCGGGTTCGTGGGGAGTCATCTGTGCGAGCGGCTGTTAGTGGATGGATACGAGGTTGTATGCCTCGACGATCTAAGTACCGGCTCGCTCGAAAATATCGCGCATCTTTCGGATACTCCACGCTTCGAGTACATCGAACACGATGTTTCGGAGCCAATAGACATCTCTGGAGAGTTGCACGGGATCTACCACTTCGCCTCTCCCGCGAGCCCGCTGGACTTCGAGCGCGTCCCGCTTGAGATACTGAAAGCGGGCTCCTACGGGACTCATAACTGCCTGGAACTCGCACTCGCAAAGAACGCAAGATTCATGCTCGCTTCCACCTCGGAAGTGTACGGAGATCCGCTGGTTCATCCCCAACACGAAGACTATCGAGGTAACGTTAACACGACCGGCATCCGAGGCGTCTATGACGAAGCCAAGCGTTACGCCGAAGCAGCCACGATGGCCTACGGACGCTATCGTGGCGTACAGACACGCATAGTACGCGTCTTCAATACTTATGGACCTCGCATCCGACCAGAGGACGGGCGTGTGATCTCGAACTTCATCTCCCGGGCTCTCGCTGGGGAACCCCTAACCATCTACGGTGACGGGACTCAGACCCGGAGTGTTCAGTACATCGACGATCTCATAGAGGGTGTGGTTCGTTTGATGATGAGCGACGAGGAGCGTCCGGTCAACATCGGCAATCCGGTCGAGTACACCGTGGAGGGGATTGCGGATCTGGTTCTGGAGATATCCGGTAGTGAGAGTCCGAAAACTTATAAGCCGTTGCCGGTCGACGATCCCCGGCGGCGGTGTCCGGATATAAGTCGTGCTCGGGAGGCTTTTGGATGGGAACCAAAAGTTTCGGCGCGGGAGGGAATCTCGAAGACCATCGCGTGGTTTCGGGATCGTTAGAAGAGCGTATTTAGGAAAGACTTGTGGAATCCGATCAAATATTGATTTTGCTTTAGAATATGTGCTGGACCAGACGGCGACGGACTTCGGGGTGGATCGAAACGGTTTCCTTCTCTAAAAAAAGTGGATCGCGGCAGAAGCTGACGCGAAGCGAGTTTTTGAAAGTCGCGGGTGTCGGCGGCGCGGGGCTCGCGCTTACGGGTACGTCGGCGCTGGGGGCTGGGTGTAGTTATCTTCCGAGTGGGGGTTCGAGGATGAATGTGATCGTAGTGATCCTGGACAGCTTGCGCAAGGACCACATCGGCGCTTACGGCAACGACCGGATCCAAACTCCAAACATGGACTCGTTGGCGAAGGAATCCCTGCGCTTCGAACGGGCCTACCCGGAATCCATACCGACCATCCCGGCCCGTCGTGCTATCCACACGGGAAAACGAACCTGGCCTTTTCGTAATTGGATCCCCCAAAAGGGCGAGACTTTCTTCCCCGCCGGCTGGCAACGAATCCCAGAAGATCAGACGACACTCTCCGAGATCCTACTTCCCGAAGGCTACGATACGGCTCTTATAACCGATGCTCACCACATGTTCAAAGCATCAATGAACTTTCAGCGCGGCTTCGAAGTCTTCGATTTTATCCGCGGCCAGGAGCGCGACCGTTACCGCTCCACCATACGCGTTTCGGATGAGCAGGTGAACGCCAATACTGTCGACGGAAACACCAACGGCATGAGGGCGAAAGTCCGCCAGTACCTAGCAAACACCCGCTACCGCAAGTCCGAGGACGACTGGTTCGCCCCGAAGGTCTTCAACCGGGCGGGTGATTACCTTG
>JBGTDE010000229.1:0-3493 GCA_041748475.1 Rubrobacteraceae bacterium
CGAAGCGGGTCACGACGGCGCGGCAGCCATCTGGTACCGAGACCACACTCTGCCGCCACCACGAGACCACCGCCAGAAAGAACAACAGTATCCACAAGTGCGGTCCGAGTACCGCCAGCCCCAGCGGGACACCTGCGAAGCCGACCGCGAGCGTCACGACGACGCCGAGGAAGAGGAACACGATCATCATCCCAATCGGCATCAGTCGCCAGAATAGCGACTGCCGATTCGGGATAACCACCGGCGAGATGGCGTTGATAAACTGACCGCCCGAATCTTGCCCCGGAAAGCTGCGGTTAAGGACCTCCGCAGCATCCGGTAGCGAGACCGTGCGCTGCTCGATCACCGTCCCAGCCGTACCGCCGCGCTCCCGAGCCGAGAGGAAATCCCGAGCGTCGATCTCGAACTGCTCGACTCGCTCGCCACCACCCACGGCATTATCGACAGCGCCCCGGGCCCGCCGACCAGCCTGTCTAACACCCTGACCCGAAGAAAAATCCAAAAAACTCACGCTCCCATCCACTCGAAAGCAACTCCCTACACTATGCGCCACCAGCAAGCAACGCACAAGTACGGAAAAGCGGATGCGATGCCCACTACGCTGTCCAGCTACGGAACCAAGATGCTACTAACCATCCGTTTTGATGCCAAAGCCCGCACGAGGTTGGATTTAGGAGGGACTATAGGAGCCCGGATCATGTCTTGAAAACCTTGCTCGGAAGTCGCGCCTGGTGGTCGAACAGGACCAGCGAATAGCTCACCGTGACTCAGTTCCGCCACGCCATCGCTACTCTCCCGATAAGCGTCGCCATACGAGAAGGACAGGATATTCACCTCCGATGTCTCCTCAGATACGAAGCCTTGCAAGTCTAGCGCGGTCGAAGATGAGATGTAGTCGGCGAGTACGTCTTGAAGAACCCAGATCGTCTTTCCACCCCAGCTCACACTCGCTTCGGATTTGACGATTAGCTGGCTGACCATCCTGGCCCACACTTGCCGGTAGTTGATGCCCGGAGCAACGTGCGCGTCGATGCCTTTCAGTATCGCATCCTCGAACGCCTGAGCCACTGTGGTCCTCTTGTTCTTGTTGCCGCCCGAAGTGCTAGAGGTCATGACTTCCACCACCAACGGATCTCCCTGCGGAAAATCCTCCACGTACTCTACGCTAGCACGCTCAACTACAGATAATCCCGAATCTCGTAGTTTCTTCTCACCAATGTCAGTGCTTTCCAGAGCGGTCTCAAGTTTGATGTTTTGGATCGGCATTAGAATATAATCGAAAGTGTAGTCGAACGATTTGCGGTTACGCCCCGTGCCGGTTGCGTAGCGCAATTTTACTTCGGACCAGATGCCGAGCTTGGTGCCTGAGGTGAATCCGGCGTGGCGCAGAAGAAAGGTATCGGTGAAGTCTTGGTGCTTTCGGTGTCCCATGCCTTCCTTACCGAGGACCAGCAAGCGGCGGGGGCAGACTATCCACGGTCTTTCGCTTTCGCGAGGTTGTATAGAGCAGACCCCGGCTGGGACCGTTTCACGGCCCTCGAAATAGTGCTTCAATTCCTGGCTATAGCGAAGATCCTCAAGGTCTATCTGCGATGAGTAGCGGTTCCCACCGCCGTCGCAATCGCGGCCCATGAACGGGCAGGAGCAATTCTTTCTGTCGGCTTCGGCTTCCGGGGATGTGTCGTCTACGCGATGACCGAAGAGTTCGAAGATTTTTGGCACGTGAGCACCCTTTCTATCTCGGTGGCGATGCTCCGAGCGACCGGAGGCGGTACTGAGTTCGCAATCTGGCGGTGTTGATCCAGGTTTCGATAACTTCCAGAGCGACCCCGGATCGGACCTTCAAGCAAGTAGTCGTCGGGATAGCCGTGTATCCGCATGTACTCTCGCGGGGTCAGGTATCGATCCTTCGTCGGATGGAAGAATACTTCTCCGCCCCGAAGTGTGTTGGCGGGCCTGTCGCGAGAGACTCGCAAGAACTTGGTTGTGTCTTTCTTGGTGAGCTTGCCAAGTTGCTCTTTGGGAAGATGTGTCTGAGCCGCCAAGTGAGAGCCTTCTGGAACGCCGTGTATCCGGCGCCGATCTCCGGGGGGCGTTACATCTACATGGCTGTCCGCTCGAATGTCGCCGTTCTTAGGTGATGGTTCGCCTAGGCCTTCGATAACTTCTCCCACTGTCGTATGAGGGAGCAACTCGAAGAGCGAGGCTGTATCCTGCGCCAGAGCGTGCGTGGGCTCAGGGAACTGGAAGTCATTTGGTTTTTCGGTGGCTACGACGAATACACGTTTTCTGCGTTGCGGTACGCCGTGGTCCGCCGCATTTACAATCTTCCACCTCGGTTCGTATCCTAGGTTTTCGAGGTCGGAGAGTAGCATCTGCAATACTTCTCCCCGATCTCCTTTTTTGTCTCTCGCGCTCAACAAGCCGGTTACCTGTTCGATAAAGATTACCTTCGGCCGGAAGACTTCCGCAAATCGAACCATCTGGAATAGCAGTAATCCTCTGTCATCTCTGAGCGCTCCTTGTTTGCCGATCTGGGAGAACGATTGGCAGGGCGGGCCACCGCACAGAAGATCCAACTCGCCTGGGGCTAGATCGATATCGTTCATCAAATCCGAGGGTGCCAAATCCCGAACATCCGACTCGATTACCTTCGCCTGCCAATCTTCTCTCGAAGCGGCGGCTCTCAATGTCTGACAACAGAACGGATCCAATTCGACTTGCGCAAGTACCTCAAAGCCAGCCTCGGAGACCCCCAAGTCCATACCACCCGCCCCCGAGAATAATGAGACCATCGAACGCTTCATCTGCGCGAATCTTTCAAGCGGTCTCCCAACTACAGCCCATGCACTTAAGATACCGCATCTTTCAGTGGAATCTATAGTTGAAATAAGCTCTAAAAGTCCACCTCTTGTCCTAAACTCCGCTCTACGGCCCGGTCGTAGACGATGCGGGCGACGGCCATGTCTTCGAGCGCGAGTCCCTGGCTGGCGAAGAAGGTTATGTCTTCCGGGCTTTGGCGACCGGGAGATCGTCCGGCTATTACGCTTCCTATTTGTTGTACAGCTTCGGGCAGAATTACACCGGTCTCTAAACTTTGCATGAGATCTCCTGCTTCGAGTCCCAGTTCTTCGCGGCTGTCCACGCACACGACGCTGGAACGCTTTATGACTTCACGGTCCACCTCGCTCTTGAACAGCATGTTGGAACCGGCGGCGTTGACATGCGTTCCCGGCTGCAGCCACTCGCCAAACAACACCGGCGACACCGAAGAGGTGACTGTCACGACGATGTCCTGGGCACCGGCCTCCTCCGGGGATTGGGTGGTCTCTACCTCCATACCGAGTTTCTGGCCCATCTTCTCCGCGAATGCTTTGCGCTTCTCTTCGCTGCGGCTGTGGATGATGATCCGGGTGAGATCCCGGACAGCCGCAATCGCCTCTACCTGACTCTCGGCCTGCCATCCAGACCCGAATACTCCGAGCGTCGTGGC
>JBGTDE010000230.1:0-4067 GCA_041748475.1 Rubrobacteraceae bacterium
CCAGTAGACGCCGCCGCTGCCGCTTATCTGATCTTCCACCTCCTGATCGCCGGGCTCGGCACCTACTCGCTGGCGCGAGCTCTGAGCATGAACGTAGCGGGCTCGATGCTGGCGGCGGTGGCCTACGAATACACCGGCTACCTTTACACCCGCAGCGCGTGTTGCTCGGCTTATGTAGGTGTCTCGGCGTGGTTGCCGCTCGCCATCCTGGGCGCGGAGATGGCCCTACGCAAGAGCCGATGGTTGGATCGTGGGTTGTGGTGGGGGATCTCGGGTCTCGCCATAAGCCAAATTTTGGCCGCCTGGATCGGGCAAGGCTCCTACTACGCCCTGCTCGCCCTGGGCGGCTACATGGCCTACCGAACCCTGATTTCACCACCGCCGAACATCCGGGGACTGCGGGGCCGCATCCTGGCCCTCGTCCTCAACGGCGGAGCGGTGCTGCTCTTCGGGTTCGGACTCGCCGCCGCCGGGATACTACCCCGCCTCGAATTCCATGCGGTCTCGAACCTCGCCGAAGGCTACGCCGGTATCGGAGAAGCCGCAGCCTCCTACGGCGGCTGGAAGACGGGGACCTGGGTCCGGCTAATGTTCCCCGGCGTTATCTACGCGGGCCTGACGACCCTCGTCCTCGCTGTGGCGGCACCCTTTATCGCCCGCGCCCGTCACGCGGTCCCCTACTTCTTCCTACTCGCGATCTGCGCCCTCATACTCTCCCTTCAGACGGTCACGCCGCTTCACACCATCCTCTACAACGTACTCCCCGGCTTCGAGTCCCTACATACTCACGGTCCCGACCGGGTGAAGGTAGTTCTCTATCTAGCCTTCGCTCTACTGGCTGGCGCGACCCTCAGCCGCCTTGGAGAAATCCGACCCAAGTATGGACTCCTCGCCCTGGCGCCGATTCTCCTTGCGGCTCTCTTTCTGGTGACCCGCGCCGTGCCACAACCGCTCACGGGTCGAGCGCCCCATGTAATGGCGAAGGTGTTGGGTCAGTTCGAGGCGCCATTCCCGGCCAACCTGGGGATAGCCCTACCATCTACCACGATGGTCGCCCTGATCTTCGCTCTGGTGTGCGTGGCGGCTTACGCTCTGTTGCCTTCGGTGCGCCCGATAACGGGTGCTCTGGTGATTCTTGTGGTCTTCATAGATCTACTCTCCGCTGGGACTTCCACCCTCGATAGCCGCGCCGCCGACGACGGGACCGAGAAGACCATCAATGTGGACCTAGCTAAACACTACGCCCCAACGGGCGCGTCGGACTTCCTACGAACCCCATCCACCACAGAGCCAGTCCGATATTTTGGCTACGGGCCACGCCTTCAGGGTAATTCGCGGCGGATACACTACTCCAAGTGGTTCGCGGCCCAAAACTCCAACGCCCTGCTAGCGAGCAACATGGCTACGCCGCTCGGATTGCAGAGTATTCAAGGGTACAACGCCATTCAAATCTCCCGCTACGAGGAGTTCATCACCGCGCTAAACGGTGGTTCGCAGAACTATCACGACGCGGACATCTTTCCGAGCGCGTTGGATTCCAGGCTTTTAGATCTGCTCAACGTCCGATACATTATCGTTCCTACGAAAGTCGGCTCGGATCAAGGCTCCCTACAAAGATTCAAGAAGAATCATCCGACCGTCTACAGCGACGAACGGGTGGAGATAGTGGAGAACCAAGACGCGCTCCCCAGAGCCTGGATCGTTCACTCGGCCCAAAAAGTCACCCCCAAGGAAGCCCTGGAATCACTGAAAACCGGCAAAGTCGACCCACGAAAAACGGCACTCCTCGAAGGCTCGCTCCCGAAACTCGCAAAGCCAAAAGACGCGAGCGACGACCTGGCTTCGGTGACTAGCTACGAGGACGACCGCATCTCGATTCGCACCTCCACCGATGCGGCGGGCTTGCTCGTCTTGAGCGAAGTCTACTACCCGGCGTGGAAGGCGTACATCGATGGCGACCCCGCCCCTATCCACCGAGCGGACCAACTGCTGCGGGCGGTTCCAGTCCCCGCCGGGGAGCACGTCGTCGAGATGCGCTACGAGTCCTCCTCACTACGAGCCGGTGTCGCGATCTCCTCGGTCGCCATTGCGGTCTTCTTCGCGCTCGCCGTGGCCAGAATCCTCCGACGGCGGTCGTGAGCTACGATGAGATCGACGCTTGAGCATACGTACGTCCGATGTTTAAGGCTTTCGTAATAGACCAGCGACCGAAAACCGATGTCGAGAGAGTAGAGTATCCGTCAAGACCGCTGAAAGTCCCCGACGAGTGGCACCTGACGGGATGCCAGAAGGATCAGGGAGGTCCGTCCATGATAGACATAGGTATCATCACCGGCTCCGGGATCTACACGCTCCCTGGCGACCCCGACCTTCACACGATCGATACCGCTTTTGGAAAAGTGGAGGTGGCGGTGAGTCGGGTTGGACCGTGGACCATCGGAGGTGTCTCGCGACACGGCTCGGGGCACCGCAACCTACCACACACGGTCCCGCACCGGGCCAACATCTCGGCGCTAGGTCAACTGGGTGCTCGCGCTATCCTGGCAACGACCGTAGTCGGAGCTGTGGACCCCGGTGTGCCTCTTGGAGTCCCCATCCTCTTCGACGACCTCTTCTTTCCGGACAACAAGCTGCCGGATGGTTCGGCGTGCACGGTCTTCACGGAGCCATCCGACCCGGCACGCGGCCACCTCGTATGGAGCGAACCTTTCGCCCCGCTCCTACGTCGCAAACTCGCTCTGGCGGCGGAGGATCTGGGCCTGGAATCCGTTCTTGGTGGGGTCTATGGTCACACCAACGGGCCACGCTTCGAGACCCCGGTGGAGATCCGGTGTCTAGCCGCCGCCGGGGTTACGGCTGTCAGCCAGACCTGTGGCCCAGAGGTGATACTGGCTGGAGAGTTGGGCATTCCATATGGACTGGTGGGTTTTCCGGTCAACTATGCGACCGGGGTTTCGGCACCGGAGCCCGAGGAAGTGTTGGCGCGTTGGCTCTCACGTTCCACCGAAGTGCTGCCGACACTTGTGCTCCGGGTAGCGGAATTAATGGTCGAAGAGGACTTGACCTTCGATCACGGCTACGTCTTTCGGGTGGACGGCGGGATAGCCACATGATCGAGCGAAAGACGGACTCAAGGTACAATGTGACGAAAGCTACAGGAACGGGAGCTGCCGTGGCAAGAATCCTGGTAGTAGACGATGAGCCGAACATCCGGGAGGTCGTAGGGTTATACCTGCGGCGCGACGGACACACGGTCATCTCGGCTGCAGATGGCGAGGAAGCGCTCGATCTGTTCCGTAGAAACGAGCCGGATCTCGTCGTGCTAGACCTCATGCTCCCGAAGATGAGCGGCATCGAAGTCTGCCGCCGTATGAACGCCGAACGCCGCGTCCCCCTGATCATGCTGACCGCCCGCGGCGAAGAAGAAGACCGCATAGTCGGCCTCTCCCTGGGCGCAGACGACTACGTAGTAAAACCCTTCTCCCCCCGCGAATTAGCAGCCCGCGTCGCCGCCGTTCTGCGCCGGACGGGTGATGGAGACAAAGATTCCGATGGCACCATCCTGACATTCGACGGTCTGCGCATAGACCCGGGTACCCGCGAAGTCTTCGTGCGGGATAACGCCGTGACGCTAACGGCGAGGGAGTTTGATCTCCTCTACCACCTGGCCGATAGCCCCGGTCGCGTCTTTACCCGCGACTACCTGATGGAGACCGTCTGGGGTTACACCTTCGCCGCCGACACCAGCACAGTCACCGTTCACATGCGCCGCCTACGCGAGAAAGTGGAACCCGACCCAGCGAACCCCCAATACCTCCAAACGGTATGGGGCGTCGGCTACAAGTTCAGCACGTGAAACCCTCCAAAGACATGCTGAATACCACGCTGGCCGCGCTCGTATTCCTTGTGGTCGCCCTGATCGTATCCGTCGTGGCCGCTACGGCGTTCGGTGTGCCATCGACGGACCTACTAGCGGTTGGAATGCTACTCGCCGGGGTCGGTGGCGGATGCGGGGTCATCGCCCTTATCGTTCTACGGCCTGCCGTTCTGGGGAGGCTCGGAGGTGT
>JBGTDE010000231.1:0-4535 GCA_041748475.1 Rubrobacteraceae bacterium
GAAGAGTACGTAAAGCGCAACGCCACGCGCAGCCAGATCGACGATATCCTCTCGAATCCCCGGATTATCGAGGCCGCCCACGAGCGGTTGCAGGACGCTTTCGCCTCCGGCGAACTGGACCCGAACAAACGCCCCGAATAAATTCGGCATTGACCGGAGCGTATCGCTAACGAGCTAGTTGGAGGGTTGGTATACTCCGAAAGTTGCGAGTACGTGAACTGGAGGATGAATGCCGATCTACGAGTACAAATGTGAGAATGGACATCTTTTTGACATCATGCAGAAGATGTCGGAAGATTCGCTCACGAACTGCATAAAATGCGGCGCCCCGGTCAAGAAAGTCCTTCATCCGGTGGGTATATCCTTTAAGGGCTCCGGCTTCTACTCGACCGACTACAGCAAGAAAAACTCCAAGGAAGCCCCAGTTTCTTCCTCAAACGGAGAATCGAAATCCGACACCAAAAAAGAGAGTGGAACGTCGGAAAAGTCTACCGGCTCATCCGAGAAAAGCGCCAAAAAGGAGTAGATTGCCGACGAGCCCGGCGCGGGCCGAACACCCGGAGAATTCACGCAACGACTCGCGCCGTCGCGCCGCTCGGGGCTTCGTGTTTGGCGTAACTCTCTTTGTAGTCCTGGCCGCCCTCGTCGTCTCCATAGCCCTCGTCGTCTACACCGCTTACCTCCATGACCTCTGGAACGGTGGCTTCGCCTTGATCTTTGCGGTCCTCTCCGCTCAAGTGGCACTTAATTGGCTTCTCTGGCGTGGCGACGAAGAAGAATAAGCCCGAAATTTCTAACTCTAGATGTAGAACGTAGCTCTCACACTCTACCCAATATGTACCGCAAAAGCCTCCTTTTTAGGGTAGCGAATGTCTGAAAAGTCCTGCAAATGAGCCTTCGACTCTTGGTTCAGGTGAGGTAGACAGAGGGCGGCTCCTTTCCGTATAGTAGCGGGTGTCCGGGATGGACGGAGAACAGGTGACAGGCGGCGCTTCTATCGGGAGCGTCGCCGAAGTTTTGGAGAGGATGGAGAAGATTTGACGGCAACACCTTTCGCGCATCTGCACTGTCATTCGGAGTATTCGATGCTTGATGGGGCTAGTCGTATCAAGGATCTCGTGGCCTTTGCCAAGGATCAGAACATGCCGGGACTCGCTCTCACCGACCACGGCGTTATGTACGGGGCCGTCCGTTTCTACAAGGAGGCCACGAAAGCCGGTATAAAACCAATTATTGGTTGCGAGGTCTACGTCACCGCCGACCGCCACGAGCGGAACTCCGCACCCCGCGCACCTTACTACCATCTCACGCTTCTGGCGCGTACCGCCGAGGGATATAAGAACCTGATGAAGCTCTCCACGGGTGGATTTCTCGAAGGGTTTTACTACAAGCCTCGGGTGGATATGGAGTTGTTGCGGCAGTACGGGAAGGGCATTATTTGCCTCTCCGGGTGTCTCTCGGCGGAGGTTCCTAAGCGGATACTCGAAGGTCGGTTGGACGAGGCTCGGGCACTTTTGGGGCAGTATCAGGAGATCTTCGACGCGGTTTACTTGGAGATGCAGGATCACGGTATCCCCGAGCAACGCCGGGTGAACGAGGGGCTCATCAAACTGCACAAGGATACGGGCATACCGCTCGTGGCCGCCAACGACTCGCATTACACGACTCGTCATGACGCGAAGATGCACGACGTTCTGCTCTGCATCGGGACGGGCAAGTTCTTCAACGATCCGAACCGGATGAAGTTCGCTGGGGACGAGTTCTACGTGAAGACGGTGGACGAGATGGAGCGAATCTTCCCGGATCATCCAGACGCTTTAACGAACACGATCAAGGTAGTGGAGAGTGTGGAGGACGTTGGGATAGAGCTTGGAAAGACCCGGTTGCCAAACTTCGAGAAGCCGCAAGGATATACAGCGGATTCGTACCTGTTGGAGCAGTGCGAGCGCGGGTTGGCGCGGCGGTATGGGGATCGGGCGAAGAGTGCTGAGGTCCAGGAGCGGTTGAAGTTCGAGCTTGGGACGATTGGGAAGATGGGGTTCGCGGACTACTTCCTAATTGTCTGGGATTTTGTCCGGTATGCGAAAGAGCGCAAGATCGCGGTGGGGCCGGGGCGTGGGTCGGCTGCGGGGTCAATTGTGGCTTATGCGCTTGGGATCACGGACCTGGATCCGCTCGAATACTCGTTGCTGTTCGAGAGGTTTTTGAATCCGGATCGCATAAGCATGCCGGACGTGGATATAGACTTCTCGGTCGGTGGGCGCGGCGAGGTGATGAAGTACGCATCGGAAAAGTACGGCGGTCACGAGCACGTAGCCCAGATCATCACTTTCGGAACCATCGGTGCTAAAGCCGCGATCCGGGACTCCGGTCGTATCTACCAGTTCCCGTACTCCGATACCGATAAGCTCGCCAAGTTCATCCCCGAGAAGCCTGTCGGCACTACGCTGCGCGACATTCTCACGCCGGGCGAAAACGGATACGTGGCAGGGGAGAAACATCCGGGGGCGGCGCAGGAGATCATTCAGTACGTCAACCAGAATGAATCAGCGAAGCAAGTCCTAGATACGGCATTCGAGATAGAGGGATTCGCTCGGCACGCCGGCACGCACGCCGCCGGGGTTGTCATCTCCGAGGAGAAGTTGACGGACATCGTGCCGTTGCAGTCGGTAAAGAAAGCCGGAGCGAAGAGCGAGGACGAAGAACAGGTCTCCGTGATGGTCCAACATCCGATGAGCGACGTAGAAGCATTAGGTCTCCTCAAAGTCGACTTCCTCGGCCTGCGGAACCTCGACGTTATTGAGGAGACCCTAGCTACCATCCGCGAGAACAGCGGCGAGGAGCTGGACATCCTCAATATCCCCCTGGACGACGAGAAGACCTTACGGATGTTCGAGAGGGGCGACACGTTCGGAGTGTTCCAGTTTGAGTCCGGCGGGATGCAGCGGATGCTTCAGGAGGTTCGCCCCGACCGCTTCGACGACCTCGTCGCGCTCAACGCGCTGTATCGTCCCGGCCCGATGGACTACATCCCGAACTTCAAAAAGGGCAAGCACGACCCGGATAGCGTCAAGTACCCGGACGAGCGCATAAAGCCTATCCTGGAGCCGACTTACGGCGTTGCGGCTTATCAGGAGCAGCTGATGGAGATCAGCAAACTCCTCGGCAATTTCACCCCCGGCGAAGCCGACACACTCCGCAAAGCCATTGGCAAGAAGAACGCCGAGATGCTCGCCGCGCTCAAAGGCAAATTCATGCAGGGCTGCGCGGAGAACGAAGTCCCGATGGAGTCAGCCGACGAGCTGTGGAACTGGATGGAGAAGGCCGGTGGATACTCGTTCAACAAGAGTCACTCCGCCTGTTACTCGTTCCTCGCGTTCCAGACCGGGTATCTGAAGACTCACTACCCCGAGGCGTACATGGCCGCTCTGATGTCCAGCGTCATGAACACCAAAGATCGGGTGCCGCAGTACGTCGCCGAGGCGCGGGCCATGAAGATAGACGTTCTTCCCCCGGACGTAAACGAGTCCGGCCTGCGGTTCACCGCGATAGGGACAACTATCCGGTTCGGTCTCTCTGCCGTCAAGAACGTCGGCGATGCGTGTGTGGACTCCATCATCTCGGCGCGTGAGGAGAGTGGGCCATTCACGGACATCTTCGACTTCTGCGAGCGAGTCGATTCGAAGACTTACAATAAGCGGACGCTCGAATCCCTCATAAAGTGTGGTGCCTTCGATAACTACGGGCCATCGCGGGCGGCCATGCTCGCCGTCCATGCAAAAGCCGTCGAGAGGTCGAGCAAGGGGATCAAGGGCGCGAGCGAGGATCAAGTCTCGATGTTCGACGTCTCCGAGCTAACGCCACCGAAGCCGGAGTTTCCGCCGATCGAGGACGATGGTCGGGAGAGCCTCGAATGGGAGAAAGAGACGCTTGGACTTTACGTCTCGGATCATCCGCTGCGGCCTGTATTGCACAAGCTGAAGAAGCACATAGATACGACGGTCTCCGAGCTTGACGGGATGCGGGATGGGGCGGTCGTGTGGGTTGGAGGATTGGCGACCAGTATCAGGGTTAATACTACGCGAAAGGGGGATATGATGGCCGTGATCCAACTTGACGACACCCGTGGCTTGGCGGAAGTCATAGTCTTCCCCCGAGTCTACGCTGCCTGCGCAAGCTGCATCCGCGAAGATGCCATCCTAAAAGTAAAAGGCCGCATGGAGATGAAAGAGGGCGTTCCAAGGGTCATGGCGCTAGAAGTAGAAGAGCTGCACCTGGAGCCCGGCTCGGACCCGCTGTTCTTGGATGCCGAGGCATTCGTAGGCCGCACCCAAGCCGAAGCCCGGCAAGCCCTGGAAGTAATAGCCCGCCATCCCGGTACGAGCCCACTAACTCTAGTCTCCCAAGACAGCACCCTCAACGAGAAGATAGCGTCGGTAGAAGACTCATCGAACCTACACGCTCAGCTAAAGCAGCTACTAGGCCCAAAATGCATCTACTACAACCGCCAGGAGACAGTACCCGCCGAGCAGGAA
>JBGTDE010000232.1:0-6488 GCA_041748475.1 Rubrobacteraceae bacterium
GCGTTGGCGGCGGCGATCATCATAGAAGGCAAAGGACAGGAGAAACGTCCCGAAGCGGCGTCGGAGCCGGACGGCGAACCGTCCCCTGCATAACCATCCAGAGAGGAGCTCTCATGCAGCAATGCACGCATCTGGATCAGATACAAGACGTGGAGCCCAGCGCCGAAGGGTGCGAGGAGTGTTTGAAGATGGGAGATACGTGGGTTCATTTGCGGGAGTGCCTGATCTGCGGCCACGTAGGTTGCTGCGACTCGTCAAAGAACAAACACGCGACAAAGCACTTCCAAGCGACTGAGCATCCAATCGTCCAGTCTTTCCAGCCGGGCGAAAACTGGATCTTCTGCTACGTGGACGAAGTCGTGATGGAGCCTCGTTAGAGAGGAAGCTAGATGCCGGAAAACATAACGCTCGCGGATCTACAAGAGCGGATGGAGAGCGGGGACGACATCGTGCTCGTTGACGCACTCTCCCCCGCACACTATGAGAGCAGCCATCTGCCGGGCGCGGTGAACCTGCCCTACGAATTCGTGGATGAAGCCGAGAGAGTTCTGCCGGATAAGGACGCGGAGATCCTCGTCTACTGCATGAACTCTGGATGCGTGGCTTCGAGCGAAGAATCTCGTGGGTTGGAGGAGATGGGCTACACGAACGTGAGGCACTTCGCTGAAGGCAAACAGGCTTGGATGAAGGCCGGATTTCCGGTAGAGGGAAAGCGGAAGTTTTGAACGGACAATCCTACTTTCGGGGAGTGTGTAGATGAGTGAGTTGGTGACGGGTTTCGCTCTGGTTGCGGTGGTGCTTACCGTGGCGGGGCTGACTTCGGGGATCGTGGAGCGGGCGCCGCTGTCGTTCCCGATCATCTTCCTGGGGCTCGGTTTCTTGCTAGGCCACGGGGGCTTAGGGATACTGGAGATCGGCCCTGAGAGCCTGCTACTTGAGACCGTGGCAACGCTAACTCTGGCGATGGTCCTGTGTCTGGAGGCAGTCCGGATCGGCAACATCGGCATGGGCGGTGCGGGCTTCGTACCGATACTCTCTCTCGGTCCTGGCACGGTGATTATAGTGGGGGTTATAGCCGCCGGGGCGTACTTTCTGTTCGACATCTCGTTGGTCGTGGCGCTCTTGATCGGCACTATCCTCGCCTCGACGGACCCGGTCGTATTGCGCGACGTGGTTCGCGAAGAACGGATACCGGCGTCGGTGCGGCAGGCGTTGAATATTGAAGCTGGGACTAACGATATTGTCGTGTTGCCGACGCTTTTGATCCTTATAGCGCTGGCAAACGATGCGGCATCGGGCGCGGGAGGATGGGCTATTCTGGTAGGCGAGGTGCTGATTCTGGGTCCCGTCATAGGATTTGGTATCAGCGCGGTGGGTGCTTACCTCATGAGTTGGGCGGACAGGAAGTACGGCGTGAGCGAAGTCTACCAATCTCTCTACGGCGTCGGTATCACCCTGCTCGCCTACGCAACAGCCACGGCCCTCGGAGGTGACGGTTTTCTTGCAGCCTTCGCCGCCGGGTTCGCGGTCGCAATCTTGAACTTCGACCTCTGCCAGTGTTTTCTGGACTACGGTGAGACGACGAGTGAGATGGCGATGCTTCTCTCTTTCATCCTGTTTGGGGTGGTAATAAGCGATCTCTTCGGCGAAGTGCCGCTGATACCAGCCCTGATCCTGGCGGTCATCGTCATCTTTATCGCCCGTCCAATAGCTATCTGGATAGTCCTGCGTAAAGCCGCCATCAGCAACCGGGCGCGAGCGTTTATTGGATGGTTCGGTCCCCGTGGGCTGAACTCGCTGCTGCTCGCCTTGCTCGTTGTGCAGGCCGGAGTTGCTAACTCGGAGTTGATCCTGGCTGTAGTCGGCGTGGTAGTCACCGTCTCCGTAGTCGCGCACGGCGCATCCGCAACTCCCCTCTCAAGTGCCTACGGTAAAGCCGTCGAGAACGAGACCCACGAGGAGGAGCGGGACGACGCCGGAGGAATCTTCGAGGGCGACGCGAGCGGCTCCATACGCATCAAACCAAAGCAACTCGCCGAGATGCTGGAGAGCGAGAATCCACCAGTAGTATTGGATGTCCGCACCCGGTCCCAGTACGAGGCTGATCGCTCAAGCATCCCCGGCTCCGATCGGGTATCCCCCGATGGGATCGAAGACTGGGTCCAGGAGCGTGAGGAAGCCTACGGTAGCCAGACCCACGGCCAGCGTATCGTCGCCTACTGCACCTGACCGGACGAAGCGACCAGCGCCCGGGTGGCACGGAAACTAAACAAGATCGGCTACGAAGCAACGGCTCTGGAAGGCGGCTTTGACGCCTGGAAAGAAGACTACGGCGTGGAGCCTGCGGAAAGGCGACTGCCGACGTAGCGAAGGCAGATTGGTGAACCGCAGGTCATACGAGCTTACGGTCTTCGACGGCGGTATGAATCACCTGAAACTGTCGAGCGTAGTTCGGCTCCAGGTGATAGTCGTTCAGGGTGGTCATCTTGTAGAAAGTAAGCAGCAGTTCGTTGCTCAGGCCGTAGACGAATTGTCTGAACTCGTGAAGGTCGTCGGCTTCTAGCACGAACTTCGCCACCCGGATGTTCCACTGGAACTCTCCGGTGGCGACGATGGCCGCGACATCGCTGATGTTTTTGACCTTGCGTTGGTTGAGCCTGCCTTCGATGGCCGGGTCAACCGTGGCGATCTCCGGGTCCACCTCAGCGAGATAGACCACCGTCAGCGATCGGAGTCCATCAACCCGGTATAGCAGCTCCAGGAACTTGTCTTCGGTCGCCCCGGTGACGCGGATGTCGTCAACAATGATGAGGTGCGCTCCGCGCAAGCGACGCTCGTCGACGCTGAGCTTGACGTTGTCCAGGATGAGCCTGCGGTCTGCCTCTTTCATATGGGCGAAGTAATGTTCGCCGCTGGCCTGCCACAGGTATTTGAAGACTTGCACGCACCCTACGGTTGGCTTTTGCTGACTGGATAGTTTGTAGTTCAGGCGCGTGATGGCGTGTTCGGTCATCAGCGTCGCTGCCGTGGGTACGTATTTGTAGGGGAAGGAAGCTATCAGGACTTCGTCGCAACTGATGTCGTCGAAAAGCTCCGCCTCGGCTTCCAGGATCCGGTCGGCCACCTCGTGTCCGTAACGTCGAGTCCAGCGCTCGTCGCCATGCTTGAAGAGACTGTAACCCTCCGGCGAGAAAGGTGAAGGAGCGACGATTTGGTTATCCTCCTGCGCACGGTCCAGGTGGTAAACGCGATGCGTGCGGTGAGAGGTTATGGTGCCCCGGCTCTGGATCTCTGGCAGCGTATGATCTATGTCAGGCGCGATCTCCACGCGCTTCTGTGCAGTCTCCATTCTGTGCCTCCCTTCTCCGGTGTCAACGAGTTTTCAGAGCTTCTCGGACCTACCCGGAGTTCTCGTAAGTCGCCTTCTCTTTCCCACACTGACGCTATGACAAACAATCTGTGTTCCTACCGAGTGGGATCCTGCTATCCTCCACGGATGGCGTTTGATCCCATAGACACGCGAATGAGAAGCGAGCTAGACGCCCCAACCTCCATAAACTTCGACCTCGCAGCCTTCGATCTCGACGGCACTATCTTGCCTCATGGATCCAAGATAAGCGACAGAACCGTCGCAGCAGTGGAGAGTCTGCGCGAAAGCGGAGCGAGGATCGTGGTCGCTACCGGCAGGCGCTTTGAGGGTGCTTACGAGCACGCTTACCGGCTCGGTCTCCGCGACTCGGACCCCGCGATCTGCTACAACGGCGCGATGGTCCGGCGTATGAACGGCGAAACTCTCCTGCGCCGAACCTTGCCGAAACATCTGAGCATCGAGTTTCTAGAATGGGCGGAACGCCGCAACCTGCACGCCCGCGTCTTCACCGATGGCGAGATAGCCCTCGGACCCGAGACCGCAGCCTCCCGTAAATATCTCCGCCACCCTGGTGGGCCGGGTATTTCTACCGTCGATTCAGCGATTAGTTGGTTGGAGGGATCGGAGCAAAGGCCGATCAAACTTGCCCTTACCGACAGCCCCGACGGTGTAGGGAGCTGGTTCGAAGATGCTCGCGAGACATTCGCCAGAGAGCTGTTCATAACACGCAGCCATCCATACTACGTCGAAATAATGTCTCCAGAGAGCTCCAAGTCCCAAGCTCTATCGTTCCTCTGCAAACACTGGAACATCGACCCGGAGCGAGTCCTCGCTTTTGGTGACGCCGATAACGACATAGACATGCTCCGCTTTGCGGGTCAAGGTGTCGCTGTGGAGCCTATGACAAAAGAAGTTCGAGAGGCCGCCGACACGGTTCTTGAACAGTCGAGCGGAGGTGTTGCACGATATCTCGAAGACTTACTGGATAACGGAATTTAAATCCACCACCCGTTGCAATAGCTAATAGGCCAAACGAAGTATCTTCCCCGCGTCTTCCTCGCGCTCGCCATACTCGGCGGCTATCTCGTCGAGATCTTTCTCCGGCACGCCTACGTCGCTCAGTTTGCTTGGGAGATCCAACGCCTCCACAAGCTCTGCGACGCGATTGGCCGGTTCGCCTCCGAGGGCTTCGGAGAGGGCCATCCAACGATCCTGGTCGATGCGTTCCCGCATCACTTCCAGACTTGGCGCGAGGGTTATACAGGAGGTGATACCGTGCGGGACACCGTAACTCGCCCCAAGCCTGCGTCCCAATTCGTGAGAAAGCCCCATCGGCGTGTTGAGCGGCGCGAAGTACGAGAGCCACGCGGCTATTTGTAGCTCGGCCCGGATGTTCAGGTCTTTTGGGTCTTTCTTCGAGCGCGGTAGGAGATCCATGAGCTTGCGAGCACCTTCCAGCCCGGTCACGTCGGTGATGGGATGCAGGCCTCCGTAGAGAAAACCTTCGACAGCGTGGTCCAATGCTCGTATCCCGGTCGAAAGCCACAGTTTCTCCGGTGTAAAGACCGTCACCTCCGGATCGAGGATGACCACGGTCGGGACGGCTTGAGGGTCCGCGAAGCCACCCTTGCGACCGGCTTCTTCGTCTGTTACGCCGACGCGGTGTGCCCACTCCGCCGCTGAAAGTGTAGTTGGAATGGCGACTTGCGCCGGGTATCCGAGTTGTCGGCAGATGGCCTTTGTTCCGTCGACCACGCTACCGCCACCGACGGCTACCAGGAGGTCCGTAGCCGCCATCTCAGCCTCTGAAGCAGCGACCTCTACCGCGCCGCCCGGTGTATGCTGGCTGATACCGGCGTAAGTCCCGGCATGTTTATCTCCGAGAATGGCTTCTACGCGCTGGATGAGGTCGGTCTGCTCATGGAGGGTCCGTCCGGTGATGACGAAAGCCCGGTCCTTTGACCGGGCCTCCATCTCTAGCTCTTTCAAACTCGCCGTGCCGAAGTGGACACGCTCCGTTGGGAGGAATGTGTGGGTGCCAGTGTTCATGTCCGCAAGTCTAGCTTATCGCGAGCGGCCAGTTCGTGGCACCATACATCAGGGCGAGGGCCGCACCGGTAATAGCCATATTCTTGAGGAAGTTGATCTGCTCCGCCGCCCGAAACTGCGGGTCTTGCACGGTCCAGAAGTTATGCATCAGAAACGAGGTCGGTACCAGGAACAGAATCAACAGCAACAATCCCAAAATCGGCAGGAATCCGAGCACGACGGATAGTCCACCGACCACCAACATCACGCCGCTTCCAACGACCGCGACGGACGGCGCCGGTATGTTCTTGGACGCCGAATAACCGGCCATCATCTTCACGTTAGTAAAATGATTAATGCCACTCATAATAAAAAATCCACCGAATATGATGCGTCCTAAAAGCAAAAGTATTTCCATTATTACCATCTACCTTTCTTCTTCTAAAAAAGTGCTTCTATAAAGAGACCGGAAGCCTAAAGCAAGGCTCCCGGCCCATACGATGTTCCGCTCTAGACGCGGCTGCCCGTCAGAAGAGCGGCTTTCTCGGCGATTCGGCGTCCCTGGTAGCGGGCGGCGGCCAGTTCGACCTCGCTGGGTCCGTCTTCGCCCCCGGTGGAGCTGGTGCCATAAGGGTTGCCGACGGCGAAAGCCGTCTCCTGGTCCGTGTAGCCGGGCGCGACGATGATCGAACCCCAGTGCATGAACACATTGTACAGGCTTATAATCGTGGACTCTTGCCCACCGTGCGCCGTCGAAGCGCTGGTAAAAGCACCCACGGCTTTGTCCGCGAGCTTGCCCTCGAACCACAGACCACCCGCCGTGTCGATAAACTGCTTTAGCTGTGCAGCTACATTCCCGAACCGCGTCGGCGTGCCAAATATATAGGCATCGGCCCACTCCAGATCGTCCATAGAAGCCTCCGGCACGTCCTCGGTCATGAGCGCGTGATCCGCCCACCCCTGATTGCTTTTTATCGCCTCCTCCGGCGCCAACTCATGCACCTTGCGGAAACGAACCTCTGCTCCGGCCTCCTTAGCACCCTCCTCTACAGCCTGGGCCATCTTATAGACGTTGCCCGTCGCGCTGTAG
>JBGTDE010000233.1:0-2437 GCA_041748475.1 Rubrobacteraceae bacterium
CCGCGACATAGCCACCGAGCACGGTATGGACATTACGGTTCTAGATCGAGCGGGCATAGAAGCGGAGGGACTCACGGGACTCGCGACCGTTGGCCGGAGCGCCAGCAACGAGCCGCGGTTCATCGTGATGGAGTATTGGCGCGCCCGCGACGATTCCGCGCCTCCCACAGTCCTCATCGGCAAGGCAGTCACTTTCGACTCGGGGGGTATCTCCATTAAGCCAACGGGCGGCATGGAGGACATGAAATTCGATATGTGCGGCGGTGCGTCTGTACTCGGCGCGATGCAAGCTCTAGGGGAGCTAGACCTTCCTATCAACGTTGTTGCGCTGATTCCAGCCACCGAGAACCTGCCCGCCGGAGATGCTTTCAAGCCCGGCGATATATTAACCATGCACTCCGGCAAGACAGTCGAGATCCTAACCACCGATGCGGAGGGGCGTTTGATCCTCGCTGACGCACTCTCCTACGCTAAACGCTACGAACCCGCCGCCGTCATAGACTGCGCGACTCTGACAGGAGCGTGCATCATCGCGCTCGGAGACCATGCATCCGGCTTGATGGGTAATGACGAAGATCTTATAGCCAAAGTCCAGAAAGCAGGCGAGGCCGTAGGCGAGCGGGCGTGGCCGCTGCCGCTCTTTCAGGAGTACACCGACCAGATCAAGGGCGACTACGCGGATATAAAGAACTCCGGCGGACGCGGCGGTGGGGCCCTTACAGCGGGCGCGTTTCTCAAGGAATTCGCTGATTTCCCGTGGGCGCACCTGGATATAGCGGGAACTTCTTTTGGCAAGAAAGGCAACCCTTACACGACCAAGGGCGCGACCGGCGTACCGGCCCGGACCCTGGTCCAATTCCTCAGGGAGATTGACTGATGATCCTCGAAAGCCTCACCGTTGGCCCGTTTCAGGAGAATTGCTACATCGTCGGCGACGAAAGCACTGGCGAAGGAGCCCTGATCGACCCCGGCGACGAAGCCACGCGCATCGCTCTGGCGGTCGAACAAACGCAATTGGATATCGGGAAGATAATCATTACTCATGCCCACATCGACCACGTTGGAGCGGTCGCGGACCTCGTGACCGAATACGCCTGTCCAGTCCTTCTACACCCCGAAGCCGAGCCAATGCTCAAACAGATGCCCACGCAAGCCATGATGATGGGCATGAAGTTCGGCAAAGTCCCCACGGTCGACGAATACATCGAGGACGATGAGGTACTAGATGTCGGCGGTCTGCGACTGCAAGCCTTGTACACGCCAGGTCACGCTCCCGGACACCTGTCCTTCTACGAGGAGAGCGAGGGGTTGGTGATCTCCGCTGACGCGCTGTTCGCGGGGAGTGTCGGGCGCGTTGATCTCCCCGGCGGCAGCATGGAGGTTTTGATGAAAAGCATCGAGGAGCGGCTACTAACGCTACCGGACGAGACGGTGGTATACCCCGGACATGGGCCTGCTACAACAATTGGTGACGAGCGTGCGACGAACCCATTCCTTAAAGGAAGATTGCAATGAGTGAGAGCGTCCAGCAGCATCGTGAGGCCGCGCCGGAGACAATCCAGGTGGCGATTCTGACCATCAGCGACACTCGCACCCGCGAGGACGACACCGGCGGCGACACTGTGCAGGAGCTATTGGAGGCGGCTGGACATGAAATAGTTCGACGCGAGATCGTGCGCGACGACGCGCCCCGTATTCGGACGGTCCTGATCGACCTGCTAGCCGACTCCGACGTGGATGCCGTCGTTACGAGCGGTGGAACCGGCATCTCCGGGCGAGACACGACCTACGAGGTTGTGGACCGCATGATCGAGAAAAAACTCGACGGGTTCGGAGAGATCTTTCGAATGCTTTCATACGAGGAGATCGGGGCTGCGGCTATCATGAGTCGGGCGGTCGCCGGTGCGGTCGGAACCAAATTCATCGCAAGCCTCCCCGGCTCCCGCAACGCCGTGCGGCTTGCGATGGAGAAGCTGTTAGTCCCCGAGATGGCGCACGTTGTATTCGAGCTTCGCAAGCACCAGAAAGGCTAGGTGGAAAACAATGGACCGTGAAACCCTCCCCCCCGAATCAGAGGCACTGTGGCGTGCTCTGTGGGAGCTGTGGCAGAACAACGACGAAGACGACGTAATAATCGACGCGACACAAGTGGACGAGCTCGAAGACGAGATACCAAGCCTCGAAGGTCGGATGAAGACCGCCCTCGCTTACCTGCAACGCGCCCGTTACATCCAGTACCGCTCCGGCGTTAGCGAAGATGGCATAGAGCCGATCCTCTACGACGTATACGAGCCGCAGTAGACGAGGAGATGTGAGAAGCATGAGTTGGTTTCTGCTGTTGCCGATACCCATCGCCGCCGGAGCGGCCCTGACAACCCAATTCGCGGTTAACGCTCAGCTACGCACAGTCGTTGGCGGACCGGTGATCGCCGCTGCG
>JBGTDE010000234.1:0-5044 GCA_041748475.1 Rubrobacteraceae bacterium
TCCGGCCCTAAGCTCTTCCTCGGAACGCTGCACCCTAAGCTCGTCCTCGTCTTCGAGGTCGGAGCCGCGCTGGTTCACGCCTTCTTCGGTGCTGTCGTGCTCGCGGAACTCGCCGGACTCGGTGTCGCCCATGCTCATGCCCGCCCCGACGGTGCCCGCGGAGCCGGAATCCGTCGTGCCGGAGCCCGAGTGCTCGCCTTCGTCGCCGTCCTCGTCGCCGTAGTAGTCGCCGTAGCCGCCGCGGTCCTCGGACTGGCCCGACAAGCCGTAGTAGCTGTGGATCTCGCGCTCGAAGTCCGGCGTGATCTCCTTGTCGTCGTCGAAGGCCGGGCCGTCCTTGACCACGCTCTTCTCCTTCGAAACCTGTATGGTGCTGTTGTCGGTGTCCACCGAGGCGATGTCCGCCGGTATGAGGGTCGAGCTTGTTCCGAGAAAGCCCATCTTGACGCCGAAATACTCCGGCTCGTTCGTCTCGTTCAAGAACAGGTCGTCGACCTTGCCGATCTTCTCTCCGTCGCGGTCCACTACCTTGTAGCCTGCGTACTCGTCCTCCATTGACGTGAAACCATCGCTGCGTTGTTCTTGATCCGTCATAAGACTCTCCTCTGTTTGTATATCTCGCACTCTTTATATCCAAAACTTACAAATTCTTTTTACTCCCGTGCTGCGGATCTCTTGAAGTCTCACCTCCGAAGCTAGATGTATGCCGCTCTGCTTGTATGTACACCAAAGTCCAGCAAAGTAAACCAATAGTGACTAATTTACTTCTTCGCGCTAGAATACGAGGCGTTGAGGGAATGGGAAACGTTTTTCGAGAGGCTTGAATGAGAGAAGATTCGGTCAGTGGAAAAGAGTTGTTGGGTGTGGATGAAGTCTCCGAGCGTTTAAAAGTGGGACGGGTGACGATCTATCGGTGGTGTCGGGAGGGTAGGTTGCCGTGTATGAAAGTCGGCAAGTCGTGGCGAATCCGTGAGGAGACGTTAGAGGATTTTCTTCGGCGAAGCGAGCTTCCAAAGTCGCTCACGGATCAACTTCGACCATTTGTGAGAGTGCCGGACACTATTCTCGGGATCGCACCTACGCGAGAATCCTTGCACCGGTTGGATACGGCTTTTTATAAGGTGGCGGAGGCAAGGGGTGGTTTGTTGGTGAAGTTCCACGCCGGGGAGCCGGAGTTGGGCGAGGAAGGGCTGCGCGACGAGTTCGAGCGTCACGGGTTCGAGGTGAGGCGGTTGGAAAGAGAAGGACGTTTCCGTTTCAGCGAGGAGCGGGATCCCGCGAGCGGTCGCGAAGAGGCGTTGGAGGAACTCATAGCCGAAGAATCCAATGCGGGCAGGACGATCTGGGCAGCCTTCGACTGGACGGCGCAGGTCGATATCCAGACCGCGTTACGCCAGCAGGAAGCACTTGGAAAGCTGGCGGATCGGCGGCAACTAGTTATAAAGACCGCCGTGCTCGAAGAAGTCGCCGACGAGTGGTCCAGCGAGGCACGGCATTGGGCGCATACCGTACACTCCGGCATGGTCCGGCTCTACGACAAGCAAGTCTCGTTCGGTCGTCTGGCGACTCTACCGCCGGAATAAAGAACTTCTCGATGTCTAGAAAATAAGGAGCTGGAGAACTTGGAATCTTCCACAAAAGATATCGAAACATTGGCCTGGCTTGACGAATCCCTAGAGAACGCACGGGCTGCGGGCCGAACAAAGACCGAGGAACTTTTGGGTCTAGTGCGCGTCGAGATCCTCGAAGAGATGAATTCGCTGCGGCCAAACTCCAGCGACAAGAGCTTCGACATAAAAATCTGACCTTCGTTGCCCAGCGATCCGTGTTGCGCGGGTATAATGGACGTAGCTTCGGCGAAAGCGAAGAGAGGATTATCCGCATGAAATGGTTAGAGGTTTATGGGCTTCCAAGGCTCCCGTTGTTTCTGGCGCGGTGGGCTATGAAGCTAGGTCTTCCAGGTCCGACATGGTACAAGTGGAAAGCTGCGAGCGCCGGGACCGGCGTTATCTTGGATGAGTTGATCCGGGCCGCCGACGACCTCGGCTACGACGGCCAGAAGGTCGGCCAACTCGCTATGAGCCGCATCGGCGAGAAGCAGGGTGGGGATCTCCGCGAGCAACTCGGCGTGAAAACCATGAAAGACACCGTGGACGTGGTGATGCTCGCCAACCGCTACTTCGACATCGAGATCACACTGACCGAGACCAAAGACGGCGAGTACGTCATAAACGCCGACCGCTGCCCGTGGTTCGGCGGCATGGGCCACGATGGTGTCATTGGCTGGGACGTAAAGCCCTGCGCAGCTTTCTCAACCTACGAGAAGGCGATGGTCAGCGCCATAAACCCAAACGTAAAACTCTCCTACACCGAGAAACGCACCACCGGCGGCCACACCTGCCGCGGTGTTTACCAATACAAAGACCCTGAGCTAGGCGACGGACCGCCAGAAGGCGTGCAGCCTGAGATGATAAGCATCGGCAAAAAACCGAAGAAGGTGGAGACAAAAGCGGAGTAGCCACGAAGCAAGCCGAGGGTCAGTCGTAGGAGAGTACGTCATACTCTCCGTTCTGGATATTCGGATAGTGTGATTACTACGAAGTTTCAAACACAAATACAAGAAGTTGAGGGCGACCCTCCAAACTTCCCAGCACGCGAACAATTGATTTCTTACGTTGCCAGCACGTCGGCAAAGTTACCGGGCTTAAACCCGCGTCGCGCTCCGAGCCCCGCAAGCGGATCGAGGAACATCTTTTGCAGGATCAGCGGGGGTACGAGCAGGACGGTCGTGTCACGGTAGTTCCGGGCGAGAACAGCTGAGCCGAGCAGCCCAGTCAGGCTGCGCGGAAGACCGGGGCGCATTAGGTGCCCTCCCCGCGACAGCGCAGCAGCATCCTCCAGGAAGCCCTGCAGTCCCTCTGGGCGGCTCACCTCAACGCGAAAGTGGGCGGTCGCGGTGTCTCGGTTGCGAAACGCGTGCCGGGTGTGAGGTGGCACTATCGCAGTCTCGCCAGCTGCCAGAAACCTCCAGGTGCGGCCCGAGAGAACCTCGGGTCGACCGGAGAGTACCGTAAAGCGCTCCTCCATAAATGGATGTGTGTGCGGCGCAACGCCGCCCCCTTGGTCCACCCACATCTCCAGCTCAACAACTGGTTGGCCGTCCCTGTCAGTGGTAGAGCGGAAGACATAGCGCTGGCGGAGGACAGGATCTTCGACGATCTGTTCGTTCATGCCGGAATCCTCTCAGAGCGAGCTAATAGTCAAAAGAGGATATCTAAGCAGTATTAGGTTGTCAATGCGCAGAGGGCTATCCGCCACCGAGCGCTATACGAGGTACGGCAGTCAACTCTATCCAGATGGGCTCAGCGGACGTGCTAGACTCGCGCCTGCTGGAGAATTACGGACGGAGAAAGCTTTGGAACGCATTGAGATAGATACGGCTCGCGGCAAGGAGCGCGTACCACCAGGCCAGTATTTGGTTGGGGATCGGTGGCCGATCCTGACCTACGGACAAACGCCAACGGTCGACCTCTCCGCCTGGGACTTCACGATGAATGGGATGATCGAGAATCCCCTACATTTCTCGTGGGACGAGTGGAACGAGCTTCCCACAGTCGAAGTTAAGGCGGATATGCACTGCGTTACGTCGTGGAGCAAGCTGGACAACGTGTGGACGGGAGTTTCGGCGAAGTATCTGCTGGACCTTGCGAGTCCGCAGCTAGAGGCGGAGTTTTTTGCGGTGGCGTGCGATGGTGGGTATACGACAAACGCGCCGGTCGCGGAACTTTACGAAGAGGATGTTCTTTTCGCTACGCATCATAATGGGGAACAGTTGGATGCTGGTCACGGTGGGCCGATGCGGCTCGTGATCCCACGCCTCTACGCCTGGAAGAGCGCCAAGTGGCTGCGCGGGATGGAATTCATCGCGGAGGATAGGTCCGGATTCTGGGAGAACAACGGGTATCACGCCTACGGCGACCCCTGGCAGGAACAGCGATATAGCTTTCGGTTCTAGTTTTTTGGTTGGATAGGGTACTGGTAGCGGGCCAGCAGCGGAAGAGTGAGTGTCGTGACGAGGTTCCGATCTCGGGTGCTCATCTCCTTGCGCCAGGCTGTGTCCAGTTTGAGTTCCACTGCTCCGGTGTCGAAGCGGTTCGGGTTACCGGAGACGGTGTGGCTGACCCCGAGCTTGACTTCTCGCTCGCTCGCCAAAGGTATCTCGGCATCCGGCTCGCCGACGAGTTTCAGGATGCTCTGGAAACTCTCCCGAGGATCGGCTACGAAGTCCTCATAGCGAAGGCGCAAGTATCTTCCATCGCGCCAAAGAGCTTCGGTGGAAGCGTTCCAGGAATCCCATAATGCCGCGCTCTTGGCGGGACTATGGCGGTGCATAAACTCTCGGCCTTCGGTATCGGGTTGGAGCTTCTTTTTCTGCCATGAATAGGCGGCGGCTCTGGGATCCCGGACCAAGTGCAGCACCCGAAGGTCGATGCCGCTCGACATCCCAACGGCGCAACCGTAAGCCGGTTCCTTGGAGGAATCCACGATCACACGGCTCCCGGTGGCGTCCGCTATCGCCCCGTACAATCGACCCGTATTTCGGAGGAACTCACCTAGTCGATTCCGAAGTTTACCGCGCCCCGCCGCAGTCAGCATCATTGGGATGTGCCGCGTGCGGGTGCCGGAGTCCGCCAGTCGCATCATGCTCCTCGCCATTTTGGGGTCCATGCCACCGAAGGCTTGGTCTATCACTCTGTTCCACACCGGGCATTTGTGGAAAGGTTGCCCGCAGCCGCAGAGACGGTTCTCGAGAACGTTGTGTTTCCAGATAAAATTGAGTTCACCGGCGGAGAAGAAGCCTTCGATCTGTCCGAGGCTGTTAGCGAGGATCGTGCTGCCGCTGCGTCCGAGACCAGCGATGTAAAGGACTTTCGTACGGCTTTCAGGCACGGGCGTTTCCACCTCTACGCAAGACTCGCTTCGCCACGTTCCAGAACTCGCCGAGGAACTCCTTATCCGTGGTCGAGAGTCCGAAGAGTAAGAG
>JBGTDE010000235.1:0-1997 GCA_041748475.1 Rubrobacteraceae bacterium
GTATCGCTGACTTCGGCGTCTTCCGCGCCCATTACGCCAGCTACAACGAGACCGCGTTCCTCGTCGGAGATCACGAGCATCTCCTCGTCGAGATCCCGCGTGTGACCGTCGAGCATGGTCATCTTTTCTTCCGGCCACGCCTTGCGCACTACGATGCCACCCCGTACTTTGTCCGCATCGAAAGCGTGGATGGGTTGTCCCGTCTCAAGCATGACGTAGTTCGTCGCGTCGACCACAGCACTTACGGAACGCATTCCGGAGGCGTGGATTCGACGACGCATCCAGATAGGAGCTTTTCCGCCCGCTGTCACGTTGGAGACGCGGCGTAGATCATAGCGCGGACAGAGGTCCGGGGCTTCCACGCGCAGGGTGAAGTCCGATGTTGGTGCGCCGGTGGGTTCGAGGCTTGGCTCGGGGATTCGAAAGGTTGTGTTCAAGATGGCGGCGAGTTCGCGGGAGATCCCGATCATGCCCCAGAGATCCGGCCTGTTAGGTGTGACATCCACATCTATAACGGTCTCTCCAACCGGAAAATAATCGGACACCGCCGTACCGACTCCGTAACTTTCATCCAGCAGCAGGATGCCGTCGTGCTCGCCGGATATTCCCAACTCGCGCTCGCTCATCATCATGCCGTAGGATTCGAGGCCGCGGAGCTTGGCCTTCTTGAGCTTGGTGCCGTCGGCCATGATGCTGCCGGGCAGGACAACGGGGATGCGAGCGCCGGGATACGGGTTTGGAGCGCCTGCGACGATCTGGACCTCTTCCCCACCGAGGTCCACTTTCGCCACAGAGAGCCGGTCGGCGTTAGGGTGAGGCCCGAACTCCACGACTTCGCCCACGACGACCTCGCCATCGGCTACGCCGTAGTGGTAGACGCCGTCTATCTCCTGACTGCGAAGCGTGAACAGCTCGATAAATTCCTCTACGGAGAGATCGAAGTCCACGTACTCTCGAAGCCAGCTCAGCGGAACGCGCAAAGAATTTCCCTTCTAAAAGTTAGAACTGTTGTAGAAAGCGCAGATCGCCCTCGAAGAACAGGCGTAGGTCCGGTATCCCGTACTTGACCATCGCCATCCTGTCCGGCCCCATGCCAAACGCGAAGCCAGTGTACTTCTCAGAGTCGTATCCAACCTCTTCGAGCACGCCGGGGTCAACCATTCCAGCACCGAGCATCTCCAACCAACCCGCGCCCTTGCAGACCTTGCAACCGGGGTCCGAGCCCCCACAAACAAAGCAGCTAACGTCCAACTCCACACTCGGCTCGGTAAACTGGAAGTAGCTCGGGCGCAATCGGATGCTCACATCCTCACCGAACACTCGTCGGGCCATCGCTGCGAGCGTTCCTTTTAGATGGCCGAGCGTCAAACCCTCATCGATAGCGAGACCTTCGATCTGGTGAAACATTGGGCTGTGCGTGGGGTCTGAATCCCGTCGATAGGTCTTACCCGGACAGACGACATACACCGGCGGAGCTTGTGCGAGCATCGTCCGGATTTGCATGGGCGAGGTCTGCGTCCGCAGGACCAAACCATCATCCAAAAAGAACGTGTCCTGCATCGTGCGGGCCGGATGCCCCGGCGGGATGCCAAGCGCCGTGAAGTTGAAATAATCAGTCTCGACCTCCGGTCCTTCGGCTACCCCGTATCCAAGCCCCACAAAGAAATCCACGACTTCGTCGATGATCCGCAACGTGGGGTGCAGAGCTCCCCGTGGATAAGGCGTGCCGGGCAACGTGACATCCACAGCTTCCGAAGCGAGTTTGGCCTCTCGTTCGGCGGCGCCCAACTGCTCGACGCGATCGCGCAACGCCTCTTCGATAGCGCGGGAAGCGCGGTTCGCGCCGCCACCGACTTCCTTGCGCTCTTCGGGCTGTAGACTGCCAATGCTTTTCTTGATGGTGGTGAGTTCGGCGGATCGTCCGAGATACTTCACCCGGACATCTTCGAGTTCGCCGGTCGAGGTCGCGCCACCAATGGCCGAAACGGCCTCGGTTT
>JBGTDE010000236.1:0-2547 GCA_041748475.1 Rubrobacteraceae bacterium
CGTCCTTTACCCTATATTTCGCATCGTCACACTTTCCTGTGTCTATCCATCCAGATGACTCACAGGTAAGATGGACGCGACGCACTGACGACTTGGGAGGCTCCAACCATGAACGCCATGACTTGGGTACGTATCGTCACCGGGGCCGTCTGGCTCAATGGCGGTACCGAGAAGATTCTGAACGCAGATTTCCCGACGCAATTCGCCGACAGCCTCGCCGCCGGAGGATTCGTCGCACAAGCTCCCCCATTCTTCCAGGACTTTATGAAGGACACCGTCATCCCGAACGCCGAACTCTTCGCTCAGGTAGTACGGGTAAGCGAACTTGCGCTAGGACTCGCCTTGATCCTCGGCCTGCTAACAAACCTCGCCGCCCTCGGCAGCATCGCCCTGAGCGTGATGGTCCTGCTCTCCCAGGGAGGCGTGAGTCTCGGGACCGGCCTCGGAGCACCGGAGTTCATCACCATCAACGTCCTGGTAGCGGTGCTCTCACTGGTCATACTACTGAGCCCCGCCGCTAAAGCCTACGCACTCGACTCCGGCCTCGCCCGGCGACGACCTTCACTCTCCCCTATCCTAACCAACCATCGCAAACGCTCCTGACCCCTCAAACTCCGGCGAGGATGGCGTGCTCGCGCAATCGCTCATAAGAAGGCTGACATTCTTCGAGGAGTGGCATCAATTCTTTGGGGAAAGGCTCGGTCTTTGGACGATACTCTCCGAAGCCGGTCGAGGCGTGGACATTCTCGTACCAGTGTTCCGCCCAGACTCCGTCTTCGGGCTTGGGTCCGGCGGGCCAATGGAGCATCGCGTCTTCGAAAGGTATCTGGAGTCGTTCGCACGTTTGTCTGAGAACGCCGGGTGGGTCTAGCAGTAGGTCTTTGGCGTCCAGCACGACGGGACGCTCATGGCGGGCGACCATTCCGTCTAGTATCTCGATTTGCTGGGCTAGGCCGGTGTCGCGGATGGTTGGGTTTGGGAGTTGTTTATTTAAGGATGGAAGCATCTCTTTTGGGTTTCGTATCAGGAATACATTTGTCAACGCACTCAGAAATTCCCGATCCAAGCCAACGAGATGATGGGCCATGTTCTTGAAGAAGTGAACCGGCTTCCCGCACGGCTCCAGCAAAACTTCCCGCACGACACGCTCGCCGTCGCGATCCATGTCGCCCAGCACCTCCCTCTCTCCTGGATGTCCCGGCCCAACGCTCGCCAGATAATGCCCGTAGAGCGGCTCGTCCACCACCAGAGTATCGGAGCGTTGGCGAAAGGCATACATCAGGGCCGTTGAGACATTGCGCGGCCCGGACCACATCGAGAGCTTCAGGCAATCGTCCACGGCTACATCCCGGTCGATTGTTCGACGGCCTCGGCGTACAGGTCACTCAAACGCTCTGTCATCGCACCGCGAACACCCGCACCGATGGTTCGTCCATCCACTTCGACCACGGGTGTCAGGCTTCCGAAGGTCCCGGTGACGAAAGCTTCGTCGGCACCGTATACGTCCGTCAAGGAGAAAGATTTCTCGTGAATGGGAATGTCGTGCGCCCGGCACAACTCGATGACGAGGCGGCGCGTAATGCCCCCGAGAGAGTAATGTCCTGTGGAGGTCCATACTTCGCCATGTCGCACGAGGAAGAAGTTCGTCGCGTTGCAAGTCGCTACCGCGCCTGTGGGATCCAGCATCAAAGCCTCGTCAGCACCAGCTTTCAACGCCTGTATGAGCGCGACCACTTCGTGCAGCTTGCTATGGCAGTTCAGGCGCTGATCCAGGGTATCCGGCGGCGGTCGCCGCACCGTCGAAGTGAAAAGCCTAATACCCTCCTGCTTTACTTCCGGGTCAGCGATCTTGTGCTCAGCAATAATTACTACGTTCGGCCCCGAAATCGCCAGTCGTGGATCCTGAGAGGGTGTCTTCTTGTCGCCACGAGTGACCATCAGGCGCACGTGGACACCAGTGTACATTTCGTTCTCACGGACGGTCGCGTAGAGTGCTTGCGTCAACTCCTCGCGGGTCATCCCGATGTCGAGGTCTATGGATTTCGCGCCTTCGAGGAGTCGGTCGAGGTGAGAATCGAGGAACGCGAACGAGCCTTCGTGCAGTCGTATGCCCTCCCATATGCCGTCACCGACGAGAAAGCCCGAGTCGAAGACGGAGATCTTGGCTTCGTCTCTGGGGTAGAACTCGCCGTTTATGTAGACGACGACGCTCGCGTTACGTTCGTCGACCAGCGCTTCATGCGTGCCTCTAGCCATTCAACCTCCACTTTCGAGTGCTTCGACGGCTCGCTGAACCGTCGTGCAAATGATCTACAAAAACGCCGGAACTAGCTCGCCTTTTATGAGGTCGGCCTGGCTCTCGCGCTCGCGGACGACGGACCAGTGATCTCCCCGGACCATCACCTCGGCGGGACGGGGACGGGAATTGTAGTTGGAGGCCATTGAGAAGCCGTAGGCTCCGGCGTGCATGACGGCGAGAACGTCGTCTTCGGCTGCGTCGGGGAGCTGGCGGTCGCGGGCAAAGTAGTCGCCGGATTCGCACACAGG
>JBGTDE010000237.1:0-5808 GCA_041748475.1 Rubrobacteraceae bacterium
GAGTCACATCTTCGTCGGCACTTTTATCTGGAAGGACGATGAGATCGGCCACCGTCTCGTGAACGCTCTTGCGGAGAAGGCCCGCGAAGGCGTGCAGGTCTACGTGGTCTTTGACGGTCTGGCTAACGTGTTCGTGCCGCCATCGTTCAAGAAGTTCCCGGAGGCTATACATCGACTCCACTTCCGTCCGTTGTCCGGGCCTGGACGGATTCTCAACCCTCGGAACGTTTTCCGGTTCCACCGGCACGAGATGAGCGTGGACGGTCGCGAGGCTTTTCTGGGGGGCTACAACATAGGATCGTTGTACGCGACTGGCTGGCGGGATACGCAGGTCAGGATGCGCGGCGAGGTCGTTAAAGAAGTCGAGAACGCTTTCGCGGACTTCTGGAATACGCATCGAACGGCGGATCTGCCGGAGATAATGCCCGACGAGCAGCGCGACTGGAACCCTTACGTCCGCGTTCGGCCCAATGACCCTTATATGAGGATTTTTCCGATCCGGGGCATGTACCTCGAAGCAATAGACCGGGCGAACACTCATATTTACATGACCCATGCCTACTTCATCCCCGACCGCGCGATGAAGCGGGCTCTCATCGACGCGGCCCGGCGCGGTGTGGATGTGCGGATACTGGTCCCCGAAGAGTCGAATCACATAACCGCCGACTGGCTCGCCCGACGGCACTTCTACGAGTTGCTGAATAATGGAGTTCGGATACTGCGCTACAAGTACATCATGATTCACTCCAAGACTGCCACCATCGACGGTGTCTGGTCGACTATTGGCAGCGCGAACATCGACCGCTACAGTATGCTCGGCAACTACGAGATCAACCTCGAAGTCTACTCCGAACGTCTAGCGTCCCAGATGGAGCATATGTTCGAGACCGATACGTCCAACACCACGGAGCTAACTTTGGAGGAATGGGAGAGTCGCCCGCTCCCTGCCAAATTCGTCGAGCGCGTCCTGGCTTCCCTAAGTCCGCTAGTCTAGTGGGTCACATCCGGGACTCGAAAAGTTCCGCCCGACCGACTGTATAATCGAGACAGTAAAGATTTCAGCGGGAAAGGGATATTTTGGCGCGATGGCGGCTTCTTGAGCCGGACAGTGATGTAGTCTCCGAACTTGGGCGGACGGCTGAGGTTGACGCGCTTTGCGCTCGGGTGCTGGCTAATCGGGGGGTTCTGGCCGAGGACGCGGCTGGTTTTCTCGCGCCGTCGCTTAGGACTGTCGGGGCGCCGGTTGAGGAGCCATGGGTCGTGGGGGCTCGGCGGGTAGCGCGGGCGGTTCGGGATGGAGAGAGGATCGCGGTTTTCGGGGATTACGATACCGATGGCATCACCTCGGCGGCGGTCCTGTATCTGGCGCTTGCAAACTACACGGAGAACTTGATCGTCAAGCTCCCCACCCGCCAGATGGGCTACAGCCTGCTCGAACCCTACGTGCGCGACCTCTTCGCTGAAGGTGTGGATCTACTCGTCACGGCTGACTGTGGCATCTCCAATCGGGAGCAAGTCGAGCTTGCGGTTTCGTTGGGGATGGATGTGATCGTGACGGATCATCACATCCCGCCGGACGATCTCCCCGACGCGGCGATCTCGGTCATAGACCCGAATATCTGGAACCCAAACGATCCCCTGGCTGGCGTGGGTGTGGCCTGGAAATTCGCCTGGGCCGTTGCCCGCGAACTCGAAGACCCGGACGGCAAGAAGCGGCTAGGGCGGCTGCTGGATCTCGTCTCAGTCGGCACGATAGTGGATATCGCGCCCTTGATCGGGGACAATCGCGCTCTAGCCCGGATGGGCCTTCGATATCTGAATCGCGGCCTCTCCGCCGGTGGCGGTCGCCCAGGCATCGAGGCTCTGGTAAAGGTCGCTGGCGTTCGTGGGGAGGTAGACGAGCAAGACCTCGGATGGAAACTCGGGCCGCGCATCAACTCAATCGGGCGCATAAAGAATCCCCGGCCTGCTCTGGATCTCATGTTGACGCAGGATCGACGGGAGGCGTTACGGATAGCGTCCGAACTCAACCAACTAAACAGCGAACGCCAACGTCGCACCCGCAACGCCGTGGAGAGCGCGATGGCTGTCGTGGACCCGGACCAGGATTTCAAGGTCGTAGTGACGGAGGAATCGGGCGGTCTAGCCGGGCTGGTGGCTGGCCGGGTCGCCGGTGCGACAGGACGACCGGCGGTGGTCCTCAACCGTCGAGCCGATGGTTCCCACGGCGGCTCGGCGCGTGCAGGGGAGACGGATGTGGATCTCTACGGTGCGTTGTTGGCGGTGAACGAGTTGCTCGGACCGTGGGGCGGACACCGCAAGGCCGCCGGGGTCAGCGTGCCGACCGGCAACTTCGAGGCATTTGTCGCCGGGTTGAACGAAGCCGTTCGGGAACAGGCCAAAGAGAACCCGGATGTGTTCGTACCGGCCCTGGAGGTTGATGCAGAAGTGAAGCTAGGGATCGTTCGTAACGGTTTCCTGGATTGGCACGAGAAGCTTGCGCCGTTTGGCAGTGGAAATTATCGTCCTGTGTTCGCGAGCGAGGGACTGAAGATTCAAAGTTCGCGGAAGCTCTGGGAGGGCATGAACCTCGCGAGATTGAGCGACGGTGAGGGAGAGATCGCGGCGCGTATGTCGGGGCCGGAGGATAGTCTGCCGGACGGGAGTTTCGAGGCCGCGTACACGGTAAGTCGGAGCGCGTATTCCGGGGAGGCCGAGTTGGAGGTTTTGGATTGGCGATGAACGCGATAGGCGTCGATGTTGGCGGAACCAAAATCTCCGCAGGCGTAGTAACCCCACAGGGGGAGCTTCTAAACGAGGTCCGCTACTCGTCGAAAGGCTCGACCGAAGAGCTGCTCGACAACATCGCCCGCGCCGTGCGCGAGGTCAGGGAAGGGTACGAAGTATCCGCAGCTTGCCTGGCGGTTCCGGGACTAATTATGGCCGACGAGAACAAAGTTATATTTTCGCCTAACTTGCCGAATATAGAGGGCGTGCCGTTAAAGGAAGAGTTGGGTGGACGCTTCGATCTCCCGGTTACCGTCGAGAACGATGCGAATGCAGCGGCTTGGGGAGAATTCAGGTTTGGGGCGGGGAGCGAGGTCGATCATCTCGTGTTCGTCACGCTTGGAACGGGGGTTGGGGGAGGTGTGATCTCGCACGGTATCCTGATGCGTGGAGTTCAGGGCGCGGGCGGTGAGCTAGGCCACATGACGATCCATGCAACCGGACCTCGCTGCGGCTGTGGCAACCGGGGCTGTCTCGAATCACTGGCTTCTGGAACCTCGATCACGCGCCGCGCCCGCGAAGTAGCCGCCGAACGCCCGGACTCGGCCCTCGGAAAGATTGCGAGAGAACGCGAGTTGATCGGCGAGGACGTAACCAGGCTGGCCGAAGAAGGCGACGAAGCTGCGCTCTCGGTGCTGGAAGAGGCCGGGTTGTGGCTCGGCATCGGGCTGGCCGGGTTCGTCAACATATTCAATCCTGAGGTTGTCGCCGTCGGTGGTGGCGCGGCGAAGGCCGGAGAGCTTATTTTGGATCGCGCCCGGAAAGAGATGTACCTGCGAGCCCGATCCCCGTCCCGCGACCTCGTCGAGATCAAAGCCGCCACCCTCGGCGCGGAATCCGGTGTTATCGGGGCCGCCGCCCTCGCCCGCGATCCTGAGACCGGCGAGTATGTCCTGGGCGCCTGAGTGCCGCTCTTCGTAGTCCCAACCCCGATAGGCAACCTGGAGGACATCACCCTTCGTGCTCTGCGAACACTGCGCGAATCCGAAGCTGTAGCCTGTGAAGATACCCGCCGCACCGGACGCCTACTATCCCACTACGACATCAAGAAAAAGCTGATCTCCCTGCACGAACACAATGAAGAGAGACTAGCCCCGGAACTTGCCGAACGAGCCCGAAACGAGAACCTCGCCCTCGTCACCGATGCGGGAACGCCGCTGGTCTCGGACCCCGGATATCGACTCGTGCGGGCCTGCGTAGAGGCTGAAGTGGATATCGAAGTCCTTCCCGGACCTTCAGCCCTCACAACTGCTCTGGTTTCTTCGGCCCTTCCCTCAGACGTGGTTGTCTTCACTGGTTTCCCGCCTCGCAAGGGCCGTGAGCGGACCCGGCTATTGGAACGAATCGTGGATGAAAGCTCCACATTCGTGCTGTTCGAGTCGCCGCATCGGGTCGCCAAAACTCTGTCGGAGTTGCCAGCGGAGTCGCCGGTCGCAGTGTGTCGGGAGTTGACGAAGTTGCACGAGGAGGTCTTTCGTGGAACGGCTCGGGAGGCTGCGGAGCATTTCGCCGGGGATGTGAAAGGTGAGATCGTGCTGGTAGTTCGTGGAGGCGTGACCGCTGAGCCAGAGAGTTTCGAAGCGGTCGTAGAGCGGGCTCGAGGATACGTGGCTGAAGGTGAAAGTCTGTCGCGGGCTGCGGGTCGGGCGGCGAGGGACTCGGCTTGGCGGCGCGGCGAGGTCTACGATCGGCTCGTTTAGTCCCCCTGTCGCCGGGTGGCGGACACCTTTATACTGACGCTACACATTTGCTCTTGGGGAGAGGGGTTGGCGTTATGTTGGTCGATTCGCATACGCACTTGGTGCGGCTGAAGGTATCGCCGGAGGAGGCGATGAAGGAAGCTGCGGATGCCGGTGTCGGGGCGGTGGTGAATGTTGGGACGACCGTGGAGGATTCGCAGCGGGGCGCGGAACTCGCTGCGGTTCTACCGAACGTTTACTCCTCGGCGGGCATCCATCCGCACAACGCCGGGACTCATACGGCTTCGGATCTTGAAGCCCTGGCGGATCTTTCGGAGTCTCCGGGGGTCGTCGCGCTTGGGGAAGTCGGGCTGGACTACTATCGGGGGGATTGGCCGCAGGAAGTACAGGCGGCGCTGTTCGAGGATGCGATCTCGCTGGCAAACGATACCCGGCTGCCACTGATAATCCACTCCCGGCAAGCTTTCGCCGATACGATGGCGGCACTCGGGCGTGCTCGCGTCCCGGTCGTGCTGCACTGTTTCGAGGGAGGAGACCGTGAGATCCGGGAGGTCCACGAACGCGGTTACTACGTGGGTCTGGCCGGAAACATCACCTACAAGGACTCCGAGACTGCCCGTATGCTGCGCCTTTTGGACCCCGACCGCATCATGGTGGAAACGGACGCGCCATACCTTAGCCCGCAACCGTTGCGTGGCAAGCCAAACTATCCCAAAAACGTCGTACACACTGCCGCATTCGTCGCCGAGCGGCTCGGAATGGATGACGAGGAGTTTGCGACGCTCACCACACGAAACGCCCGCAACTTCTACGCTCTGCCGTTGGAAGTGTAAGCTAGCGGCTTGAGCTTCCCCGCCCGCCCAAAAAAACGCCTCGGCCAGCACTTCCTCAAGGACCCGAACACTGCCCGCATCGTAGCTCGCGGCGTCGAGAAGGACGACGTGGTCCTTGAGATCGGCCCCGGACGTGGGTTTCTCACTACCTTTCTGGCCCAAGAAGCCCGGTTGGTCCATGCGGTCGAGTTGGATCCCGACGTACTACCTGACCTTCGCCACTCAATCCGCAGCTTCGACAACGTCCAGGTACACGAAGCCGACGCCCGAAGCTTCGACTACGCGAGCCTGAAACCTCCACCAAACAAGCTGACCGCAAACCTTCCATACAATGTAGCCTCGCCGCTCGTTCTTGCGTTGCTCGAAGAAGTCCAATCCCTTCAGACTCTACGTTTCATGGTGCAGTTGGAGGTTGCCCGGCGGATGGCTGCTGTGCGGGGTTCCAAGGATTACGCTGGATACGCTGTGCTCGCTCAGCTTCTTGCGGA
>JBGTDE010000238.1:0-2712 GCA_041748475.1 Rubrobacteraceae bacterium
TGGCCGACGCTCGAACCCGAAGGAACGGTCGAGGATGTCATAAAGCTCTTCGCCGAGAATGGAATCTCCGGCGCGCCCGTGGTTCGGGAGGGTGAGCTTGCTGGAATCGTGACCGAGGGAGATTTGATCTTCCGGGACGCCGATATAAAGAGCCCCGGATTTCTGGACATTCTGGGCGGCATGATCCCACTAGGAAACTGGGACGAATATCAACGCGAAACCTTAAAGAGCGCCGCCGTAACCGTCGAACAGGTAATGACCACAGATCCCTTCACCATCCTTCCGAACGCCACCCTCACCGAAGCCGCAACTATCATGGCCGAAGAGCGGATCAAACTTCTCCCCGTAGCTGAGGAAGGAGTCCTTCGAGGTGTCGTTACTCGCATGGACATCCTGACGCTGCACGTCCTAAAGCCCCGCCGATAATCGACGTGGACGACGTCCGAACTCCGAGCCGAACTTGGGCGGAGATCGAACTCTCGGCGATCCGGCACAACGTTCGGGTTCTTAAACAACGGGCCGCCAACACCGATCTGATGGCTGTTGTCAAGGCTGACGCCTACGGTCATGGAGCCGTCGAAGTCTCCCGAGCCGCGCTCGAAGTGGGCGCTGAATCCCTGGCCGTCGTGACCGTCGAGGAAGGTACGCAGCTTCGTGACGCTGGGATCGACGCGCCAATCCTCGTTTTCACGGATCTACTGCCAGACCGGCTCTCCATCGCCGAAGCTCAGGACCTCACCGTGACGGCTCACTCCATCCAGAGCGCGAAACTCATAGCCCAACATCCGGGTCTCAAAGCCCACCTGAAAGTGAACACGGGCATGAACCGTTGGGGAGTCGAACCGGATGAGGTCGGCGCTGCGGTGAAAGTGATCGGGGATCAACTCACCGGCGTCTACACGCATTTTGCTTCTGCCGACGAGGACGAAGTTGCGACAAAAGCCCAGATCTCGACGTTCGATAAAGTCCTCTCCGCTCACTCTCTCGGCAACGTGCTCGTCCACGCATCCAACTCCGCTGCGACGCTCTGGCATCCGGCGGCCCGGTACGACTGTGTGCGACCCGGCGTGTCGGTGTATGGTCTGCATCCGGCGAACGGTGACGCGGCTGAGGAAGACCTTCGTCCGGCCTTGAGCCTCAAGAGCTACGTGGCGGCGGTGCGCGAGCTCTCACCGGGAGAAGGAGTCTCCTACGGTTTGACGTTTCGGGCGCGGGAGCCGATGTCCGCAGCGACGGTTCCGGTCGGGTACGCCGAAGGGTATCGACGAACGGGTTCGGGGGAGGCTCGGGCTCTGATCGGCGGGGTTAGGCGGCCGTTGCTCGGGCGGGTTACGATGGACGCTTGTGTATTTGAGGTGGACTCGTCGGTGGCGGTAGGGGATGAAGTCGTCCTGATCGGGAATCAGGGAGAAGACAGCATTGGAGCCAATGAAGCGGGACGGTGGGCCGGCACGATAAACTACGAGATAACAACCGGCATAAACGACCGCCGGGTGGAGAGGAGATACAGCAATGTCTGAAGGATTCGACTGGCGCGCAGCACTAAGACGCGCAGCCTTAATGACTGGTTTCTACTGGCTGATCGTGTACGGGATGAGCGTGGCTTTCCCGGAGAACTTCGGCCTATCCCAACAGAATCCGGTCAGCCTGGTCATAACGACCGTCCTCGTGTTCGTTATGTTCACGATCTTCACGGCGTTCACCGACCGCGCTCGCCGTCGTCGTACGCAGCAGCAGAACGCCAAGAACCCGGACAAGAAGTCCAACGCTTCAGGCGATTCAGAGAACGGCGCTGGTGGCGAGCCCGGACCACTCAAAGGCCGCCCAAACCCAAATGCCAGCCGCAAAAAGACCCGTCGCAAGCGTTAGCATAGCCTCGCCAGCGGATATTCACGAAGCACTGCGTCCGACCCTGGACGCCATCGTTCTGGACGAGTTGGTCCCGGAACTCTCGCTGGCGCAGGGGATACAGCAAGGACCGTACCATCACCTAGATGTCCGGGATCACATCCTGGAAACTATCCGAGGCGTCGACCGCGAGGACCAAGAGAACCGCCTGGAAGCCAAAGTGAGCCCCGATATCCTGCCTAACCTTCGTGTAGCCGCCTTGCTCCACGATATTGCTAAGCCCCTGACACGAGGCGAGTTCGAGGGCCGGGTACTGTTCGTCGCGCACGATTCGCTGGGCGCGAGGCTTACCCACGACATCTGTGGACGACTTGGGCTCTCCGCCGCCTGCACCGATCTCGCCGTGACTCTCACGGCTCTGCACCTCAAGATCGGGTTTATGGAGAGTTCCCGTTCCGACCACCCGCCCGAGAGACTTGTCCGGGCCGCTGGATCATTCGGCGAAGAACTGGCTGTCCTGTGCTGGTCCGACCGCCTCGCGGCTCAGGGACCAAAACTCAAAGAGGAACACATCGAACGCCACCTTGATCTCTGCTCCAGGTTCCTCAAGATCTACCGGGGAGTCGAACCCTCACCGGAACCCGACTACGAAACCCTCGCCAAAGATCTCGAACTCAATATCGCCGCCGACGTTGGATACGCTGCGAGCCGCGTCCGGGCGCTCGAAGCTCGCGGCCTGAAAACAGAGGAAGCCATCCAGAACATCCGCAGTCTGCTGCCCAAAAGCGGCATACGCTCCAGGTAGGAGGCTTTCAAAAACGCTTGCCGGGGGATAATATCCGGGAAGACACGAAGCGGCGGTGA
>JBGTDE010000239.1:0-2887 GCA_041748475.1 Rubrobacteraceae bacterium
GATTTCGCCCGTGAGCAGGGTGCTAAGGCAGTCATAAAAGGTCTGCGAGCCGTCTCGGATTTCGAGTCCGAGTTCGAGCAGGCGCAACTCAACCATACCTTGTATCCTGAGCTTGAAACCGTGTTCATCATGGCGGAGGCCAAGCACAGTTTCCTGTCGTCCAGCGCGGTGCGGGAGATAGCGTTGTTCGGAGGCGAGGTACGCGGGCTGGTGCCTGAGGGCATACTCGAGACCGTGCGGGAGATATATTCGAGAGAAGACGGTAAGATACAGAAGTTAGACGACAAAGGGTAGGTAAGAGGATGGACGTACTGGTTCTAATAGATAGGTTGGAGGAGTTGGTGGAGGAAGCTCGTAGCTTCCCCGGCTTCGGCAACACGGCGATGGTCGACCGCGACGCAGCGTTCGACGTTATAGACCAGATGCGTCAGACCATCCCCGAGGAGTTGAAGCAGGCGCGTTGGATCGTCAAGGAACGCCAAGCGATGCTCGACGAAGCCCGCAGCGAGTCCGACCGTATCATCCGGGGCGCGCAGGAAGAGGCCGAGAAGATCACCTCCGAAGAAGAAGTCCTCAAGCGGGCCGAGAAGCGGTCCGCCGAGATCATGGAGGACTCCCGCCGCCGCGAGCGCGAGATTCGTCTAGGGGCCGAAGACTATGCCGACGAAGTCCTGGCGAACCTCGAAGACAACCTCAGTAGGCTCCTGGAAGCCGTCCAAAAAGGACGTTCCAGGTTGCAAGGCGGCCAGGAAGAGTAAAATAGGCGCATGAATCAGAAGACACCCCTGCGACGACCCGGCGCGGAGGTAGGAGACCGGCACGAGATCTCGACAACTTTCGACCTCGACCCCTTCGATCTCTACGGGCGTCACCACGAAGTCGAAAAGGCCGAAGCTCAGATCTCCGTAACCAAAGTTTCGGAGGGTCTGCACCTGGACATGGACTTCGCCGCAACTCTACGGACGACATGCGACAGGACGCTGGAGCCAACGCTTCTGGAGTTGCGGTTTGGAGACACGGATCTACTAACCAGTCCCAACGACAGCGAGCTTGCGGTCGAGGACTGGGAGATGGACGTGGCGGATTGCGCGCTCCGGGCGTTGTTGAGCGAGGTGCCGATGCAAGTCTTCAGTCCCGGTAGTGTTCCGGTGAAGGCCGACTCGGAGGAGGAAGAAGTGGACCCGCGTTGGCGGGGGCTCGACGGGCTGTTCGCCTCGGGCTTTTAAGAGACGTATCATTTACAGGAGGTAAGAGATGGCCGTACCAAAGAAAAAGACTTCGCAAGCCCGCCGGAATCAGCGCCGGGCGCATCACGCGATGAAGAACCTCACCCTGACAGCTTGCCCAACTTGCGGTTCGCCGCGGTTGCCGCATCGGGTCTGTCCAGAGTGCGGCAGCTATAAGGGCCGCACGGTAGTAGCCGTGGAGGCAACCGAATAACCGGACTTTAGTCCTTGAAGATCGCGGTCGACGCCCTCGGTGGCGACCATGCCCCAGGCGAAATCACCGCCGGTACGATAGAGGCCGCCCATTTCCTGCCCCAAGACGAGTTCTTGCTGGTGGGAGACTCCGCGTCGATAGAAAACGCGCTCGGGTCGTCACCCCCGCCAAACGTTTCTTTGCGCGAGGCCGAGGGCGTTATCGGCATGACCGAAGACCCCGCCGTAGCTCTGAAAACTCGCCCTCAAACCAGCGTGAGTGTCGCCGCCACCGCTGTGCGCGAGGGCGATGCCGATGCCTTCTTCTCCGCCGGAAACACTGGAGCTACAGTCGCGGCGGCTTTGTTGAGGGTCGGTCGTTTGAAGGGCTGTCGGAGGCCCGGCATCGCCACTGTGCTGCCGTTTCTGTCGCCGGTGGTTTTGATAGATGCTGGTGCAACGGTTCATTGCCGACCGCAGGATCTTCTGAATTTCGCTATTCTAGGGAGTGTGTTCTCCCGGAGATACTTTGGCCTAGAGGAGGCGCGTGTCGGTTTGATCAACGTTGGCGAAGAGCCTGGCAAGGGGAATGATCTGACAAAGGAAGCTTATAGTCTGCTCCAGAACGAGACCGCCATAAAGTTCGTCGGCAATATCGAGGGTCGAGATATATCTTCCGGCACCGCAGACGTGCTGGTGACCGACGGTTTTACCGGCAACGTGGTTCTAAAGACCGCTGAAGGCGTTGCGCGGGAGATGCTCGGAATGGTCCGCTCTGCCATGACCGGAAGCACACTGAATAAACTCGCCGCCGCGAAACTCCGCCCGCAGCTACGGGAAGTAAGAGACCAAGTCGACCCCGAAAACACCGGCGGCTCCTTCTTACTCGGCGTGCGCGGCTCGGTCATGATAGGACACGGCAACTCCGAGGCTCGCGGCGTGACCAACGCCCTTCTCGGTATCTCCAAAACTGGAGCGGGCCTCACCGAAGAGCTGGAAAACATCCTAGCTGGAGATACAAAGTGAACGGCCCCGCAGTCGGCAAAATATCGGGGGTCGGGCGTGCGCTAGGCAGCCGCGTAGTAACGAACTACGACTTGGCGGAAGTTCTAGACACGACCCACGAATGGGTCATGGATCGAACCGGCATTGCGGAACGTCACTTCATCGGCGAGGGCGAGAACTGCGTCACGCTAGCCATAGACGCGGCGAAAGCCGCCCTCGAACATGCGGGCGTAACGGGCGAGGCTATCGACTTGATCGTCTGCGCGACCTCCACTTCTCCGGAATCTATGCCGTCCGTGGCGTGTCTCGTCGGAGAGGCCATTGGAGCGCCAGGAGTTGGCGCGATGGATGTGGCCGCCGCCTGCGCCGGTTACACCTACGCCGCCTCGGTCGCAAGCTCCATGCTCACTAGTGGCATCGCCAACCGAGTTCTGCTCATAGGTGCTGATGCCATGACCGAGATA
>JBGTDE010000240.1:0-2766 GCA_041748475.1 Rubrobacteraceae bacterium
CGAAGCCGCGTCGTTGGATCCAAAGGTCAAAGTCAGGGCTAATTGCAGCGTCGCTGTCACGGCGGTCACGAGCATAACGAACAGGATGGGACCTTTTATCGGACCATCTTCCGAGAAGCCGATAAAGAACTTTCTCGGCGAGAGAAGTACCGCCTTGAGCATGGAGATCCCACTCTGAATCGGTCGTTTCGGATCGAACTCCGGGGAGATACTGTCTGATGTTGTCTGTGTCACTTCCGTCGAGTCTGTCATGCAGGTGATTATACTTTTACTGAAAGGGAATAAAGGTGAGAGAATGCTGTTGCGTAACACGCTGCGGACCCATAGACTAGGGAACCCAGTGGAGAAGCGGCGTAGCCCGGAAAGTGTGGCATAGAATGTTTAAGTGGCTGGCAATACTGTTGATAGTGGTAGAGGTGTCCGCCCTGGTCGCTGTCGCGTACTACGTCTCCAGCCCTCTAGCTCTCTCGCTCTCGTCCATCGTCTGCTTGACAATTGGGTTGGCGGTTCTCTGGCACATCCGTAGTAACAGCGTCTCCTACCGGATGAAGCGGATCTCCCCAGAGGACATCACCTCGTATGAGGGAGGCTCGGGTTCGGACCCGGCTTCACCTGATCCAGAGGATATCTCGCGGTCCATCGTGGAGCGGGCTTCTCAGATACAAAATGTGCTGTTTACGCAGACTTCGTCCCAGATCACGATAGAGATGTGTGCCATCGGCTATCGGGCGTGTGTCAACGACATGATCACGCTCTCACACCTCATCAACGAGGAACTCCCCCTCACGAACCTTCGCCGTCGGCTAACCCTGCGCCGCGCCCGCCGCCGCGCCACCGAAGCTCTCGCCGGAGCCCGCGAAGCACTCCCACCCGGTGCCCTCCGCGCTACCCATCAAGAACAACAGTAAAGATTTGTAAACCGGTGGATAACCGAACGCTCTAAACAGCGAAAATCTCCCGTACTTCGGGGACTTCGCGTCGGATCAGGGTCTCTATCGCGTAGACGAAGTCCAGTTGCGAGAGCGGGCATCCCCTACAAGCTCCTAGCATCTCGATACCCACGGCTCCTCGCTTTTCGTCAAACTGGGCCACGCGAGCATCGCCACCGTCGGCCTGCAAAGCCGGTCGCACCTGTTGGAGGGCCACTTCGATCCTACTTCGCATGTCTGATTCTTGGTTCACGCCTCGGATTATATAGAACAACCGGCTCCAGGACGCGAACGGTCGGAGCCGGTAGTAGACTGGACACTCCAATAAATACTCACACTCACCGGAAGGAATACGATGGCCTCCGAAGACAATCGAACACTGCTCGTAATCGGCGCTCCGCAACACGACGCGGCGGCGTACCACCTCTCCGGTTTTTTGGCGCCGGACCCCGTGATCTGCCTTCAGGCAGCCGGTAAGAAATACCTGGCGGTCTCTTCCCTAGAGTACGGTAGAGCCGAGAAACAAGCAAAGGTTGACGAGTTACTCTCCTACGACGAGTTGGACATCATGAAACTCGCGAAGAAACTAAAAAGCGGCCCAAAAGCCTTCGCCGCCGCCATCGCAAATTTAATGGAGAAGATCGGGGCTAAAGATTCGCCCATCACGGTCCCCCCGGACTTCGCCATCGTCTACGCGGACGAACTACGCGCCCACGGTCTCACCATCACCCCGGACACCAAACTCTTCGGCAACCTTCGCCGCGCAAAAACCGAGACCGAGATCGGCTACATAGAACAAACTCAGAGAGCCATCGAAGCCTCCTGCGCCCGAGCCGTGGAAATCTTAAAGGAGTCTGAAGTCTCGGGTGACGATACCTTGCAGTGGCGCGACGAACCATTGACGAGCGAATTGCTACGCGCCGAGATAGATGTGGAGCTACTGCGTCGAAATTGCGCCGCCGACGGAACCATCGTTGCCGGAGGCCCACAAGCCGCCGATCCTCACGAGCGCGGCCACGGCCCCCTCAAAGCGGGTGAGTCAATCATAGTGGATATCTTTCCGATGAACCTTTCAACCCGCTACTACTCGGACATGACCCGCACCTTCATCAAGGGCGAGCCTAACGAGACCCTTCAGGGCATGTACGATGCAGTTCTCGAAAGCCAGAATGCGGCCCTTGCGATGGTCAAGGCGGGCGTAAACGGCAAGGACGTACACGGCAAAGTAGCCGAGATATTGCATGAAGCCGGATACAAGACGAATGTCCACGACCAGGAGGAAGGCAAGCCTCTTACAGAGGGTTTCTTCCACGGTACGGGACATGGAGTCGGGCTGGAGTTACACGAAGCCCCGCGCGTGGCTTTGGCCGACGACGAGCTAATACCGGGCGATGTTATCTCCGTCGAACCCGGAGTCTACGACCCCAGGATCGGCGGAGTCCGGATCGAAGACCTCGTCGTCGTCACCGAAGACGGTTGCCGAAACCTTACGGAATTTCCAAAAGAGTTTCGAGTCTAGGAGTCTGAACCGATGTGGATCGGCTCGAAGTGCTGAACGGATGGGAGTGGATCGTAGAAGTGGTGAAGTAGGCGTTTCCATTCCGCGTACTCCGCAGAGTTGCGAAACCCTACGGTGTGGTCTTCTAGCGTCCGCCAGCGTACCAGGAGGATGTATCGGGATGGAGCTTCGACGCATCTCTGTAGCTCGTGGGATACGTAACCTGGCATGGAAGAGATGATAGCGGATGCCTTCTCGAAAGCCCTCTCGAACTCTTTCTCTCTATCATTCACGATATCCAGAAGAGCAACTTCCAGGATCACGTCACTCCCCCGTCAT
>JBGTDE010000241.1:0-1946 GCA_041748475.1 Rubrobacteraceae bacterium
GGCGAAGCGTGACAGACCTTGTCGGACATAGTTTTGGGCGCGTTCGAGGGATGTTGCGTTGGTGTCGCAGGCAGTTACATTGTGGGATGTTTGGGCGGCTAGTTGGACTATACCCGCGCCCATTGTTCCGGTTCCGAGTACGCCTATCTTTTTCATCAGACATCTCCGGTGCGGGAGAGAGAGTAGGCGTGCTGGACCAAACTCCGCACTCGATCCCCGAAGTCGGCGAAGCGTTCATCCTTAGTTTGGCCCTTCGCGTAACGGGCGTAGATCTGCTGCAGGATTCCAGCGAGCTTGAAGTAGCCGAAAACAAGATGCCAATGCATCTCCGAGAGGTCGCGTCCGCTCTGTTCAGCGTAACGGTCTATGAGTTGCTTGCGGGTCAAGAATCCTTGCGTGTCCGTCACGGTAGGCATGACCTGCTTCAGGTCTTCGGGGTCTCTCGGTTCGATCCAGTAGGTCAGCGAGACGGCTAGGTCGAAGAGGGGGTCACCGACCGTAGCCATCTCCCAATCCAGAACGGCCCGTACTTGGGTAAGGTCTTCGGGATCTAGAACGAGATTGTTGAGCTTGTAGTCGTTGTGGATGACTGTTGGCGCCGGGCTTTCCGGGACGTTGGCGGTGAGCCATTCCGTGAGGGGAGCTACCTCCTCCATATCTTCGGTCTTGGCTTTGTCGTAGCGTTGGATCCAACCGTGAGTCTGACGCTCCAGGAATCCCTCCGGTCGACCGAGATCCCCAAGCCCGGCTTTTTCAGGCTCAACCGCATGAAGCTCCACAAGCGTATCCACTACAGTCTCCGAGATCCCCCGGCAAAGCTCCTCGTCTGGCTCCACATTATTAGGGAACTTCTCATTGATGACGACCCCGTCCCTATGCTCCATAACGTAGAACGGAGCCCCAATAATGTCCTCGTCATCGGAGAAAAAGTGCGGCTTTGGAGCGAGCGGATAAGCTGCGTTGAGCTTGGCGAGAATGCCGGACTCGCGCCCCATGTCGTGGGCCTTTGGTGGTATGGGACCGAGTGGCGGGCGACGAAGCACGCCCTTCCAGTCGGCTATCTCAAGCAAAAAAGTCAGGTTAGACGCGCCGGATGGAAACTGTCGGACTCGCAGGTCGCCATCGGGCAAGTCATCGAGGCGGTCGCGAAGATAGCTCTCGACCTTCTTCTCGTCGAAACCTTCGCCCTCGCGTACATCTATGGTATCGGACATGCGCTCCTCCCTAACCTTTTTCTTCTGATTGCGACGCGCTTTGCAGCCGACCGTCGACTACTTCCGGGACGATTTCGCTGGCTCCTATCTCAGAGACGAAATCGAAGGCTTCCGGCTGTCCGTTTTCGAAGAACCAGCGTCCCGCGCGGCTTTGTTTCAGGGCATCGCGCTCGTTTCCACTGTAGCGTTGCGCGAAGTCGTGGGCCATCCAGGCTCCGTCGTTCAAGTGCCAGTCGGTGAGGTCCAGGTGCGAGATCACAGCGGAAGCCCCCAGAAAATCCTCCACAGTAAACCGACCAGCGGAACCCGCACAGACGAGATAGATAGACTCCGCTCCGCACGCTTCGAGATGCCGAGCTACAGCAGTAGCATTGCGCAGACACCCGGCCAAAACCCGGTCGGCGTTCGCGGCGTCGGCGAGTGCTCGGGTGCCATTGGTGGTCACGAAGATAACGTCCTTGTCCCGCACGACTTCCGGCGAGTACTCCTCCGGGAACGGGCCGCAATCGTAGCCGTCTATCCGGGCCGCGCCCTGCTCTCCCCCACGTAATACGTTCGTCGGGTCCAGCTTCGAGCGTACATCGTCCGCTTCCTCCAGGCTGGCGACCGGGAAGACGTTACGAGCACCGTTCTCCAGGATGGTCAGCAGAGTAGTAGTCGCCATGAACACATCGAAGACGACGACGGTCGCACCGGGGAGACGCTCCGGCAGTATCTCCTGTCGCGTCATCA
>JBGTDE010000242.1:0-2243 GCA_041748475.1 Rubrobacteraceae bacterium
GAGGTGATGAAGAACTCGAAGTCCCTGATCCTGGACCCGTTGCAGGGCCACGCCGACGAGGACAAACACATAAACGACCCGAACGTGCGCGAGTCACTAAAAGAACTGGCTCAACTCGACGGAGCATTCGTGGTCTCGAACTCGGGCGTCGTACTTTCGGCAGCCCGCTACATTGATGCCCGCTCCGACAATCTGAACGTGCCGCTCGGCCTCGGTAGCCGACACATGGCGGCGGCCTCGGTCTCCAACTACACGGATGCGGTGGCAGTAGCGGTTTCGGAGAGTTCGATGGTGCGGATGTTCGACGACGGAGAGCTGATCTCCGAGATCATCCCGGAGGTCTGGATGATGAACGGCTACAGTTCCAAACTCAACGGCCCCACCTACACTCGCTCCGACGAAGACCTTGCCGTGGTAAGCCGTGCCGAGTAGCCCCAACGAAATCCTGGACTTCTGGTTCGGGCGCGAGGGCGAAGAAGGGTACGGTGAGTTCCGCGAGGCATGGTTCAAAAAGGACGAAGCATTCGACGACCAGGTACGCGAATGCTTCCTGGACGATTACGAGCGGGCGGCGCGGGGCGAGTACGACGGGTGGCGGGAAGCTCCCGAAAGCTCTCTGGCGCTCGTGATCCTACTGGACCAGTTTCCGCGCAATATGTTCCGGGGAGATGCTCGAACATACGCAACGGATGAACAAGCGCTCGAAATCTCGGAATCCGCCATTGAGCGGGCATTTGACCGCGAGCTACCTCCGTTCCAGAGGATGTTCCTATACATGCCGTTCATGCACAGCGAGGACGTGGAGGTGCAGCGTCGCTCGGTTGAACTGTTCGAGGGCCTCGCCGCCGCCGAAAACGGTCGCGACGTAAGAGACTTCGCCGTATCGCACCGGGACGTAGTCGAAAAATTCGGACGCTTCCCGCACCGGAATGCCTTGTTGGGCCGCGAAACGACCCCGGAAGAAGCGGGGTTCTTGAAAGAACCGGGGTCTTCGTTCTGACGATAGTTTTGTCTTTGGGAGGAAGTTAGAGAATGGCTCTACATTCGAGGCCGCCATGTGACGAGGGGGTTATACAGTCCGGCAAGTCTGAGTCGCCCTGTGAGCCAAGTTCCGGGCCGTGGGTGTTGGCAGCGGCGATCATCGGGTCCGGGATGGGCTTTATAGACGGAACCATCGTCAACGTCGCGCTGCCGGTGATGCAGCGGGAGTTGGACGCTACGGCGGTGGATGCTCTGTGGATCGTCGAGTCTTACGCACTGCTGCTGGCGGCTTTGATCTTGGTCGGCGGTTCCCTCGGAGACCACTATGGGCGACGCAACATCTTCATGGTCGGTATAGCAATCTTCACGATAGCCTCTGTTTGGTGCGGATTGTCTCCTAGCTCGGAATCCCTCATTGCTGCTCGAACGGTGCAGGGAGTTGGCGGGGCGTTGATGATCCCCGGTTCGTTGGCGATCATCAGCTCGTCCTTCTCGCAGGAGGATCGGGGCAAGGCTATCGGCACGTGGTCAGGGTTTTCGGGTGTTACGGCGTCTATTGGACCGGTTGTGGGCGGGCTGCTTATAGACTTCGTCTCTTGGCGGGCGGCGTTCCTCATAAACATTCCGCTCGCCGCGATCGCACTGTACATCTGCGCCAAGCACGTCCCCGAAAGTCGCGACCCGGACGCCGCCCGGCTGGACTTTGTCGGTGCGGTGTTGGCGACGGTCGGACTCGGCGGGTTGGTCTTTGGGTTGATAGAGGCTTCAAATCGGGGGTTTGAGGATCCACTGGTATTCATCCCCTTGATCCTGGGCGTCGCCGCTCTGGCGGGCTTCGTCTTTGCGGAACGGGAGAGCGCGGAGCCAATGATGCCACTTTCTCTATTCCGTTCCAGGAACTTCACGGGGGCGAACTTGTTGACGCTACTTCTATACATGGGTCTTGGAGGTGCGCTGTATTTCTTCCCGTTCGTACTGATACAGGTCCACGGTTACTCGGCGACGGCGGCGGGGAGCGCGTTCTTGCCGTTCGTTGTCATTACATTCTTGCTCAGTAGATGGGCTGGTGGACTCGTGCCGCGCATCGGGCCAAAGACACCTCTGGTCATCGGCCCGATCATCGCGGCGGTAGGCTTCGTCCTCTTCACCCTGCCCGACACCGATGGCTCGTACTGGACGACGTTTTTCCCGGCGGTGGTCATCATGGGTCTTGGGATGTCGCTCGTCATCGCGCCACTCACTACAACCGCCCTCAACTCTGT
>JBGTDE010000243.1:0-5207 GCA_041748475.1 Rubrobacteraceae bacterium
ATCTTCCAGGCCGGATATGACCGCCTGCTGGAATTGGCACCTTGCGGGGCGTAGTTCCCCGTGGGTTGCCGCAGTTTCAAAGGGCCAGTTCCCTCCACCGCTCTAGATGCGAGTTCACGCTAATCGTGGATGCTAATGTACTGTCGCCCCGTCGTCAAGAGGAATCCGGCGCGGGATCGCCTCGCTAGTAAGCTCGAGCGAAGACGGCGGTCTGGCCGGGCTTGCCGGAGACGAGGTCTTTACCTTCCTCGCGCTCGAACGGTAGCAGCCGGATGGTCGCCTTCGTGTCTTCTTTGATCCTGGCCTCGGTCTCGTCCGTACCATCCCAGGGAGCCGTGACAAAACCGCGCTTTTCAGCGATTATTTCTTTCAATTCATCGTAGGTCTCGGCGTGTCGGGTGTTAGCTTCACGGAAGGTGTCGGCCTCCTGGAGCATGTTCAGGCCGATCTCCTCCATAAGTTCTCTCAGGCGGCCCGGAATAGCCTTGCGCTCAACGAATTCTTTCTCGCCGGTGTCACGGCGAACGAGTACGGCTTGATCCTTCTCGATGTCCTTTGGGCCGAATTCGATGCGTACGGGGACGCCGCGCAACTCGTGCTCGTTGAACTTCCATCCAGGGGATTTCTCCTCGTCGAGATCCAACTCCATACGAAATCCTGCCTCGCGCAACTCGGAATACAAAGCCTCGGCCTCGCGGCTGATTTCGCCCTTGTTGCTCCCCCGCCAGATCGGCACAATGACAGCCTCCGTCGGCGCGAGCTTTGGAGGAAGCTTGAGTCCTTTATCGTCGCCATGCACGAGAATGAGCGCACCAACCGCACGAGTCGAGAACCCCCACGAAGTTTGGAACGGGTTCACCCGATCCTGGTTCTCATCCAAGAAAGTGATGTCGAAGGCTTTAGAGAAGTTTTGTCCGAGGTCGTGGCTGGTGGCGGCCTGGAGAGCGCGACCGTCGCCCATCAGAGCCTCGCAAGTGAAGGTCTCGATGGCTCCAGCGAATCTTTCGGACGGGCTCTTGTTGCCGGTCAGGACGGGGATAGAAAGGGTCTCAGCGAAGCAGTCCTTGTAGACGTTCAGCATCTTCAGGGTCTCTTCGCGGGCTTCCTCGGCGGTGGCGTGGACGGTGTGGCCCTCTTGCCAGAGGACTTCGATGGTGCGGAGGAATGGGCGCGTGGTCTTCTCCCAGCGGACGAAGTTCGACCACTGGTTCACGAGGACCGGTAGGTCTCTGTAGGAGTCGATCCAACGTCGGTAGAACTCGCATATTATGGTCTCCGAAGTGGGACGAACCGCGATGCGCTCCTCTAACTCCTCGTGGCCGGCGTGCGTCACCCACGCTACCTCAGGGTCGAATCCCTCGACGTGCTCGGCCTCTTTCTTCAGGTAGCTCTCCGGGATGAACAGCGGGAAGTAGGCGTTGACGTGGCCCGTGGCCTTGAAGCGGTTATCGAGGTCGCGTTGGATGCGCTCCCAGATCGCATATCCGTAGGGTCGAATAGCGAACGTCCCCCGCACCGGACCATAATCCGCCAACTTCGCCATGCGGATCAAGTCCAGATACCACTTACTCGAATCCACACTCTTCTTCGTCAGCTTCTCGACCGCCTCAGCCATCGGACGCTCCTCTCTAGATCAAATATGCGCTACGAGAAGCAGTATAACGGCCAACGGACGAAACACCGCCCGGCGGGACAATCTCGACGGAACAGCGGGCGATTAGAGGGTTGGCGATGAGAACGGTCACGGCGTGACGCAGCGTGTCCGTGCTGCCGGGAAAGCCCACCATTAGCATCGTGCCCCAGACGAACGGCATAGTCACCTCCTGCTAGAAGCCCCAGCAAATTAGTCCATATTGGGGATAGCCCGCCACTTTACTTACCGTCTATAGTTACGTTAGCAGCATGCGCATGCGAAAATGGGGGGAATCTAGGGGCGTTCGGTTCCGGTAGTCTACGGAAGCTCCCGATCGGGTAAGAAACTCAAGGTGGTTGGAAGGATATAGGTGAGGGCATTTGAGTCGTGTATTTCTTCTTGAGGATCACTCTTGGTTCCGCGATGCCCTCGCTATCTTCTTGGGCCAGGAAGCCGACCTCGAAGTCGTCAGCAAGGCCGGGTCGCTTACCGAGGCCCGCGGCGAGTTGTCGGAGAAGGCGGAAGGTATCGACCTCGCGTTGATCGACCTCCTATTGCCCGACGGTATCGGCACGGAGCTAATCGGGGATTTGCGCAAGGCCGACCCCGACCTGCCGGTCTTGGTGTTGACCGTGGCCCGAGGCCCTGATCTCTACAATTGGGTGCGGAAGATGGGGGCGGACGAGATGATCTCCAAGGATGCCTCACGGGAGGAGATCCTCACCGTGATACGTCTCTTATTGAGGAGGTGAACGTGTCAAGATGATGGTTATCGTAGCCATAGAACCCCGAACCTATCGGCTGGTCATAGGAGAAGCCATTCAGAGTTTGAGACCGCACGTCGAGGTTACCGTCCTCAACCCGGACACACTCGGGGCGGGAGTCAAGCGTCTCGACCCCACTCTCGTATTCGCGAACCGGCCCGACACCTTCTCATCCACCAGCCGAGCCGCCTGGGTAGAGTTTCGACCCTACGAGGAGACACCGGCTCGGATCTGTCTGGCCGGGCGACGGTGGGAACTGGAGAAGGTCGATTTGGACGACCTGCTCTCGATCGTGGACGAGACCGAGGAACTCGCCCGGACGACGCGCGAGCTGGGGAATTGCTAGCTTCTCCTCTTACCCGCATTCACCCACCGTCCTATATCACGGATGTCTCGGAAACTCGTGTTCCGGTATGACGCTTCGTATACTACTAGCCTTTGGGAGGTAAAAAGATTATGCTCATCCTGTTCGTGGAGTACCACGCCTCATTCCGCCAGGCTGCCTCATACTTGATGGACCAGGAGAGCGACATGGAGGTGGTGTCGCAGGCCGGCTCTGTAGCTGAGGGCCGCCAGAAAATGGCCGATGGCGGCATAGACGCCGCCATCGTCGATATACCCCTGCCAGACGAGGGAGCGGTGGAACTGGTATGGGAGTTGCACGAGGCCAACCCCTCCGTCCCGGTCTTGGTGCTTACCCACCCCAAAGACCACGACGTGCGCGAGGAGTTCCTGAAAGCGGGCGCAGCAGAGGTACTCTCCAAGGACCACTCCGTAGCGGAGGTCTTCTCAGCGGTGAGGAGGCTCGGAGGGTGAATAGCGGAACAAAAAGAAGCGCCCGAACCCAGTAGCAGTCCCGGCTCGGTGAAGGTTTCTACCGTTTCAGAGAGGGTACTCCCCTACGTGCCGCTAGGCGGGTTCTTGCGGCCCGTGGCCACGAAGCTCCCGCCGTCGCCCTAGTTCTTAAATTCCTCCCAATCGCCCTTCTTGCACGGTTCGACCGGTCACGCAGTAGAGAAAGCCAGCCGGTCGTCACCGAGGACCATCACCGGCGGCGAAATGCGACCGACCGGGTATCCGCCAGTTGCGAGAAGAACAGTTATGCCGAAAATGCTTCTAAAAGGTGGCGACTAGGACAATCCGAGACAAGAGGGCCGGGAGACCCATGAGAGTGCGGGATAGCTGGCGCAATTCATGCTTGCTCGCTTCTCAGGCGTCTTATCGCGCCGACAATCTCGCCGGGGGTTGCGAACTTGTCCACCATTCCATCCGCTCCCGCTTCCTTCACCCTCGCAAGGTTCGATGGATCGAGACTTGCGCTCAATATCAGTACCGTCACGCCTGGGTTGTAACGGCGCAGATCCGCGATCCCGTCGGCCCCATCGCCGTCGGGGAGGCCAAGGTCCATTACGGCCACGTCGAACTCGACTAACGAGGCGTGGCGTCGAGCTTCGTCCAGGGAACCCGCCTCCGCGACCACGTCGAGGTCCGGTTCGCGGCTCAGCATCAAAGCCATGGCGCGGCGGAAGGCGGCGTGGTCCTCGACAAGCATGACACGAATCTTCTTCGTAGAGTCTTCCTTAGACACTTTTATCCTGTCCAGGGCATCGGGATCCGAAGTCGCACCGTCGTGCCTTCCTCCGGCTGGCTATCGACCTCTAGTTCTCCGCCGAGTGACACGGCCCTCTCCCGCATACTCCTCAGGCCTACGCCAGGGGCCGTCCCCGACGCGATACCCCTTCCGTCGTCGTCCACCTCCACAACCAACTCCTCTTCTTGGACCCTGAGGGTCATCAGGACGTTGCGGGCACCCGAGTGGCGGCGGACATTGGTCAAGGCCTCCTGGAGGACACGCAACAGCTCCGCCGCCGCCTCCCCCAGAGGTGTCACAGGGAAACCTTCTTCCACCTCGAGCGTTATCTCGTGGTCGCGGGCCATCGCGCGGTTCCTCTCCACCAGAGACTGGACTAGCCTTGGGAACGGCTGGTCCACTTCGTCTGCCAGGCGCAGGTCGTGAACGGAGGCGCGCAGTTCCTGGGCAGCGTTTCGGACAGCGTCGATCCCTTCTTGAAGCTCTTCCTCGATTCCTGTTCCCTGAGCGCCGGTCTTGGCAATCTCCAGGGCGACCGCGATGTAGGAGAGATCCTGGAGGACGCCATCGTGGAGGTCGCGGGCTATGCGGCGGCGCTCGGCTTCCTTGGTCTCGCGCAAGGCCTTCTCCGTCCTCTTGCGCTCGGTAACGTCCCGAACGACCGAGCACATCACCTGCTTACCGTCGTAGGAGATCACGCTCCCGCTCACCTCGATCTCCACTACAGAACCATCTTTATGGCGGTAGCTCCTCTCACCAACCAGCAGGTACCCCTGCTCCACAGCGTGCGCGACGTTCCGGTCGACGCCTTCCGGGTCGTCCGGGATCAGGTCATACACCTTCATCCGCAGCAGTTCTTCCAGGTCGTAGCCGAGTACCCTCTGGAAGGCGGGATTAGCCTCGAGGATGCGCTTGGTCTTGGCATCAAACAGGAAGATGCCCTCTCCAACCTGTTCGATCACTGTCCTGTAACGCTCCTCGCTCAGCCTCAACGCCTCCTCCGACCGCTCGTATTCGGCCAGGACCACTTCCAGACTTGCGGTGCGCTCCTCGACGCGCCTTTCGAGCCCCTCGTTCAGGAGCCTTACTTCCTCCTCCACCCGCTTGCGTTCGGTGATGTCGCGAGCGACGTAGACTACCCGATCTTCCTGCATCGGCGAGACGGTTCCTGAGAACCAGATTTCCTCGCCGCCGATCGGAAGGCTGTACTCCATGTTGA
>JBGTDE010000244.1:0-3496 GCA_041748475.1 Rubrobacteraceae bacterium
GACAAAGCACACGTCATGGGCAGCACCGTGGAGCTTGCGGGCCTGCGCAAAGACGGGGCCGAGTTCCCGCTAGAGCTATCTCTTGGGGAGGCCCGGCACGGCGAGGACCGGACTTTCGTCGGGATCATCCGGGATATAACCGAGCGTAAAGCTGCGGAGACGGAGTTGCGGGAGAACGAGCGGCGTTTCCGGCAGTTCTTCGAGCAGTCCGTCGATGCCTTGCTGGTGCACGACGAGCAAGGCAACATACTCGACGCCAACTCAGAGGCAATCCGCTCCCTCGGATACTCGCGCGAAGAGATGCTCTCACTCTCCGTGAGGGATTTCGCAACTAACCTTGTGTCGGAGAGAAGGGAACCCCCTAGAACGAAAAAGACACTCTGGCAGCGCGTAATGGAGGCCAAGCCGGGGGAGAACGTCGGTTACCATCGCGGAGAGCACCGGCGCAAAGACGGCACGACCTTCCCGGTCGAAGTGCGGGTTGGGGCTGTGGACCAGGACGGAGAGAGACGTATCCTCGCGTCCGCCAGGGACGTTACCGAGAGAGTGCAGGCCGAGAAGGAGATCCGGGAGAGTCAGCAACGCTATGCTTCGCTCTCCGAGCACAACCCAAACGGGGTGTTCTCCGTAGGCCTGGAAGGAAACCTTCTCACGGTCAACCCCGCCATGCAGAAGATCACCGGCTACACGGGGGAAGAGCTGCTCGAAACGACCCTAGTGCCGCTTGTAGCCCCGGAGGACCTTGTCCATCTGACGGGGTATTTCGAGCGTGCGGTTCGGGGTACCCCGCAGAACTTCGAGGCATCAATCCTGCACCGGGAAGGCCACCCGATCGAGATGAACGTGTCGCTAATCCCTACTATCGTGCAGGGAGAGCTAGTCGGCGTCTACGGTATTCTGGAAGACATCAGCGAGCGTATCGAAGCCGAGAGAAAACGCAAAGAGAGCGAGGAGCGGTTCCGTGGTCTGAGCGCCGCGACTTTCGAGGGGATCGTCATAACCGAAGAAGGCGCAATCATCGAAGCCAATGAGTCATTCTCTTCCATATTCGGCTACGATGATTCTTCGGAAGTTTTGGGCATGCCTGTGTTGCAATTCGTAGCCCCCGAGTACGATGCCGTGGTGCGGGAGAATATCTCGGCCAGACGAGAAGAACCATACGAAATCGTGGGCGTAAGAAAAGATGGCTCGACATTGGACCTTGAGATCCGGGGCCGAAGCTCATCATATCGGGGCCGGGAGGTGCGTCTGGCTGCGCTCCGCGACATAACCGAGCGCAAGCGGAACGAGACGGAGATTCGTGAGACCTACACGCGCCTCTCCACTCTTATAGAGAGTCTTCAGGCCGGCATTCTGGTGGAGGACGGCTCCCGGCGCATTCAGAACATAAACCAGGAGTTCTGCGACATGTTCTCCATCCCCGCACCACCGGAGGCTCTCTTTGGCGCTGATTGCTCGAATGCCGCCGAGGAGTCTAAGGGACTCTTCGAGGAGCCGGAGATGTTCGTCCGCCGCATAGACCAGCTACTGGAGGAGCAACGCCCGGTGACGGGAGATGAACTCTCGCTGGCGGATGGGCGCACGTTCGAGCGGGATTACGTGCCTATCTTCGTGGGCGACGAATACAAGGGGCATCTGTGGCAATACCGGGACGTAACCGGGCGCAAAGAAGCCCAAGAGACGCTGGCCGAGAGCGAGGCGCGGTTCCGCACGCTCTTCGACCAGACCGCTATAGGAGTCTGCGTCGCCGACCTCGACCGCCGTCTGATAGAGACCAACGCAGCCTACCAGGAAATAACCGGTTATAGCGCGGAGGAGCTCGTGGGCATGTCCACCCTGGAGCTTACTCATCCAGAAGACCGGGCGCATGATACTGGTTCGAGACGGACCTTCGTATCCGACGACTCCGACAACTACCGAAGAGAGAAACGCTACGTCCGTAAGGACGGCCACGTAGTCTGGGCGAACGCGGCCAGTTCTCTCGTGAGAGATGAGCTAGGTGAACCCCGCTTCATAATGGGCGTGGTGGAGGACGTTACGAATCGCAGGCGGAACGAGGAAGAGATCCGTCAACTAAACGAGGAGCTCGAAGAGCGGGTAGAAGAGCGCACCAAAGAGCTTAGAGACCTTTTGAGAAAGAATGAGCGATCCGCTGTCCGGGAGAGCGCCTTGAGGAGCGCGAGTGTCGCGCTTGTAGCAGCCGCGAACCGTGAGGAGATCTACGAGGCGGCTCTCGAAGCGGTCCTTCCCTTCGTGGACGAGGCTCCAGGAACTCGGGTGAGTGTCTGGTCGGGGTCGGAAGAGAAGGACTTTTGCGTGGGTACTTCAGGGGATCACGCCTCGGAGATCGAGGGCAAGGAGACCTACATCAACGAGCTTCCCGATCAAGTCCGCGTCCCCCTTCTTGAGGGGCAGTCTGTCCAGATCAGTCCCGGCGAGGCCGCCGAGTTTCGACACGCCTTCCGCTTCGAGACGAAGCTGGGGGCGATCTTTATGGTCCCACTATGCGTCCGGGGGGAGTTCGAAGGCAGGATCACGGTAGCCAGCGACTCCGATCTACCCGGCGAGATCAGACACGCGCTGGAGACCCTCGGTTCTCAGGTCTCGCTGGCGCTGGAGCGTGCGGACCTCCTTGAAGACCAGTACCAACGCCAGGGCGAGGAGCGCTTCCGTTCCCTTATACAGAACTCATCCGACATCATCGTAATTCTCGATGAGAACGGCAACGTGAACTATATAAGCCCCACGGTCGAGCGGGTATTGGGGCATGCCCCGGATGACTTCGTCGAGGACGAGGGCTTTGCCTTTGTCCATCCCGATGACGTCTCTCGAATGCGGAAATTTCTTGAAGATAACCTGAGAAATTCGAAAGATGTTTTGTCTACCGAGTTGCGTATGCGGCACGCGGATAGCTCGTGGCGGTACGTCGAGTGTCGCGGCAACAACCTGCTCGAGGATCCAGCTTTGGGAGGTGTCGTGATCAACCTGCGCGACGTTACCGAGCGCCGGCAGGCCGAGGAAGATATGCGTCGCGCCCGCGAAGCCGCCGAGGCCGCCAACCGGGCAAAGAGCGACTTTCTGGCGAACATGTCGCATGAGATCCGCACCCCCATGAACGGGGTCATCGGGATGTCCGACCTGCTGGCGGATACGGATCTGGACTCCGAACAGCGTGAGTATGTCGGGACCGTTCGAAGCTCGGGGGAGACGCTGCTGGCCCTGATAAACGACGTGCTGGACTTCTCCAAGATCGAAGCCGAAAAAGTCGAGCTTGAAAACATCGTATTCGACTTGCGGACCTTGGTCGAGGACACCGCCGTGCTGCTGGCCGGACGCGCTCAAAGCAAGGGGCTGGAGATCGCCAGCCTCGTGGACTACGACGTGCCGACCACCTTGAGCGGAGACCCTGGCCGACTGCGGCAGGTACTCACGAACTTACTCGGCAACGCCATAAAGTTCACCGAGGAGGGTGAGATCTTATTGAAGGCGGAGCTCT
>JBGTDE010000245.1:0-7192 GCA_041748475.1 Rubrobacteraceae bacterium
TGAACCGCTGCCCAACTGGAGCGATAAAAGCCCCCGGAGTCGTGGACGCAAGGCTCTGTATCTCCTACTTGACCATCGAAAATAGAGGGGATATCCCGCGCGAGCTGCGTCCGCTTATCAAAGACTGGGCCTTCGGGTGCGATATCTGCCAGGAAGTCTGTCCGTACAACAAAACGAAGGCATCGCAGAGCCGGTGGCCGGAGTTCTCGGCTCAGGCGGGTACGGGTCCGTATCTGGATCTCCTGCAAGTGTTGAGGATTCGCACGGAAGAGGAGTTCGAGGATCGATTCTCAGGAACGCCACTGACGAGACCGGGGCGTGAGGGTTTAGTCAGAAATTGTTGCGTGGTCGCGGGGAACCTCGGGCTGCGGGAAGCTGTACCGGGTTTGATCTGGTGCTTGAAAAGTGATGAATCCGCGCTTGTGCGGGGACATGCGGCCTGGGCTTTGGGTGTTATCGGAGGGAGCGAGGCTGCGTTGCAGGATGCGGAATCGGTGGAGAAGGATGATTGGTGCCTGGATGAGATACGGTTTGCGTTGGAATCGGGGGAACCCTGCGGCTCCGTGGGTTAGAATAGGAAAACGATGTCGGACACGCCCAACTATTACAAGGTTCTAGGCCTATCTCGCGCCGCTTCCCAGAGTGAGATTCGGGACGCTTACCGCAGTCTTGCTAAGAAGCGACATCCAGACCAACCCGGAGGCAGCGCCGAAGATTTCTCGCTTCTGCAAGAGGCCCACGCTACCCTGGTGGACCCAAACCGCCGCCGCCATCACGACGAAGCCCTGGACCTGGCCCACGCTGCGGATCAACTCTCCGGCCTAGACTTTGGCTCCCTGGACGACGAACTATCGGCCCGCCGCCAGCAGCGCGACGCAAGTGGCCCCAGTTTCGGGGAACGACTGCGCGGAAGATTTCGCCGCAAAAGCGAGCCATCTTCGGAGCGTGCCGGCAACCGCACCACCGGACAGGGACGCTCGGACAGCCGGGTCCGGGGACGGTACGAAGTCCGCGAAGGCCGCTGGTACGAACCACAAGACTTCGACCCGGAACCCCTGACCTGGAAGAGCGCGATGTTCTGTCTGTTCGGGACGTTGCTGGCGTTTGTGGCGGTTGGACAACTAGGTCTGTGGGCCTCGCAGGTCGCGAACCCCGGCGCTCTCGAAGGGCTTACGGTGCTTGCTCCCATCATGTTTGTGCCATACACGCTCATTGGCTTGATCGCCGCCTACTTCACATTCAGGTACGCTGGTTACGCAGGCCTCGCTCTAGCGTTCGTGGCGATGCTCGTGGTCGGACAACGCGGCGGACCTGGCGGAAGCGGACAGCCGGAGAACCTGCTCCAGTTCGGGGCATTAGGGATGTTCTTGCTGCTCGCCGTGATCTACCTCGGCAATCGCCGCGACGATAACGCCCGCCGCCGCTGAAGCACCTCCCGGACCCAATCCAAGCAAACTCATCCACTTCTAATATTCTCAAAGGAGAGAACTATGTCCTCCACGTCTGAAATGCAGAACTTCATCGCCGCATTCGAGGAACGCCTGGCTCCTGTCGAGAAAGCCACGAGTGAAGCCTGGTGGAACCTGGCGACCAACGGCACTCCGGGAGCCCAGAAGACTCTGACCGAAGCTGGCATCGCCTACAACAATCTCTTCTCCGACGAGCGAGAGTTCGAGATGGTCCGAGACTGGCACCAGGGCTCCGACGGTCTTGAAGCAGGGTCGTTGCTCCGTCGACAGGTCGAGGTTCTTTACAGGATGTTCGCCGCGCACAACGGTGACGCGGAGACGCTTGACCGGGTCCAGGAGTTAGAAGCGGCGGCTAACGCGACCTACAACAACCATCGCGGTGTCGTGCGCGGAAGAGAAGTTGGGGAGAACGGCATCCGGGAGATCCTCGCCACTTCAGACGACGCGGACCTACGCCAGGAAGCCTGGGAAGCCTCGAAGACCGTCGGGCGCGAAGTCGAGTCTACGGTGCGCGAGTTAGCCCGCCTGCGGAACCGTCTGGCGCGGGATGCCGGATACCCTGACCATTTCCATCACTCTCTGGATCTCCAGGACATAGAATTCACCGATCTGGAGGAGATCATGTCGGACCTCGAAAAGGCTACCGAAGAACCTTTCGCACAGCTAAAATCCCACCTAGACACCGAACTTGCCGAACGGTTCGGGGTCGCGGATGTCATGCCGTGGCACTTTTCGGACCCATTCTTTCAGAGCTGCAAGGGCGACGGAGCCGGAGGAGACACCGATGGCTTCTTCCAGGAGGCGGACATAGACACCCTCACCCGCAGAACCTACGATACTTTAGGCCTCGAAGTGCGGGATGTATTCTCCCGCAGCGATCTTCGGGAGCGCGAAGGCAAGAGCCAGCACGCTTTCTGTCTAGGCGTTGGACGGGATTTACCCTACGACGTGCGGGTGTTGGCGAACGTCCGTCCCGACTCGTACTGGATGGACACGATGTTGCACGAGTTCGGGCACGCCGTCTACGATAAACATATCAACCCTCAGCTTCCGTATTTGCTGCGAACCTACGCACATCTATGCGTCACTGAGGGGATCGCTCTGATGATGGGCGCCCTGGCCGAAGATACGGGTTGGCTCTCCAAGACCGCCAAGTTCCCGGAGTCGGAGTTGGAGCGGATACAGCCAGAGATACTCCAACGAGCCCGGTGGGATCGGCTGGTCTTTATCCGGTGGGCTCTAGTCATCTTTCACTTCGAGAAAGCTCTGTACGCGGACCCGGAACGAGCGGACCTGAACGATGTCTGGTGGGATCTCGTCGAGCGTATACAGCTAGTGAAGCGTCCCTCCGAGCGCGACGAACCGGACTGGGCCGCCAAGATTCACGTTGCCGTAGCCCCTGTCTACTACCACAACTACGTCCTCGGCCACCTCATAGCAACTCAATTGCGCGAATACGTCGAGACCAACATAACCCACGGCCCATTCCACCAGAGCGAAGTCGCCGGACGCTACCTGCTCGAAGCCGTCTTTGGGCCCGGAGCCCGCGATAACTGGCGCGACACCGTCCTGAGAGCGACCGGAGAACCCCTGAACCCAAAGTACTTCGTCGACTCACTCCAATAGCCGCCTGAAGTTACTGCTAACCGCCTGACCGGATCTACCCGCCCCCGATCAGGCGGAGTCTTACGCCCTCGAATCTCCCATCGCGGGGACTTGCGGCACCGACCTTCAGTTTTCCTTTTCCGTAGAAGGCTGGCACGTCCAGGGTCGTCTCGAAGTAGCCCCAGGTCTGGGTCCAGTCGTTGCTCTGCACGGCTTCCCGCACTATCTCCTTGCCGGTAGAGTCCAGGACAACGATGTCGTTGGAGGCCTCGGGGTTGCGCGAGTAGCCGCTAACGGTCAGCGTCTTGCTGGCTGTGGTTACCGTGCGAGGCTCCGTTACGACAGTATTGCCGCCTGTTAGCGGTGGCGGTGTGGATAGGTTCGCGGCGGTCGCGGGTGCAAAGTCCACCACAAGACGGGCTGGCTTGCGAAGCTCAAGCACTCGGTAAGTGAAGGCTTTCTCGGATACGATATCTACAAACATGCCACCTTCGGGAGCCCGCACGACGTAAAAATCCTTCAGCATCGGGCTGTCGAAGGTGCCGTCCGAGACTTGGGTTGAATCCACCGAAGGGAAGTTTACCCTCAGCAAGCCATCGCCCGCCGGGCTACTCAAGTTCCATTCGGGGACTTGCCAGGCAGCTTGATCCCCGGTCCCCAGGTCGATGACTGTTCGTTCGTAGCCCTCGTGTTTGCCAAAACGCACGGCCAGCACGCCATCGGCTCCCTCCCTACCTCCACCACGCGCCTGTGGAGCATCCGTGAACGGCGATGTCTCGACGGTGGCCTCGGTTTTCGGAATCGTTTCTTCCTCCGGGGACGCACCGACCGTCGCCTCCGGCACGCTGCCGGTCGCCTCAAGAGCCTGAACCGTCTCTTCTTCGTTGCCCGCCGTCTTGGAGACAGCCATCGTAGCCGAGTTCTTAGAACAACCCGCCAGGACCAGAAGCACGGATATCAGGACAGCGAAGTAGAGGGTCGTTGGGAGCGCACGTGCAGACGTTCCCGTGGTTTTTTCCTCCCCAAGCATGCGCGGGATTATACGGAAGCCTTGTTGCGACAGGTTTGAGTTGATGTTGCGATTCGGTTAATTTACGCGATTTTGACGGGCATTGATGTCTTCTAAGACTCGAATCGTGTTTCTATGTCGCCAGGTATGGCGTTGTACCGTACTCGAATATACTTGCGGTTCCACAATCAAGCGACTCCCCGAGCTCCATTCTCAAGCGATCCACAACACCCTCAAAGCCGAGTTCCGGCAGGAGATCCCGCACCGGTCCCGATCCTGTAACGGTAACTTCGACGTTGGAGTCTCCACTATTCCACAAAGCGTTATCGAGAAGTCCCCGAGCCACTTGGGGACTTGCGGCGACAAAGGGTCCGATTCGGTTAAGAGGCCCGCCGCTCCGCACCAGGTACCCCTTGAGCACACCGGAGGAGTCCCGCGCAACCAATCCCTGACCGGGGTGCGAGCGCAGGGTGGCGAATATTAATGGTGACCGATCTCCACCGTGAGACCAGAGATCCAGTCCGTAAACCTCGGCCAAGTCACCCATCCCAAGAACCTTCACCCGACATTCGGACTCCGCCGACTTGATGGATCGTTCGCCTCCGCTCGCTTTCAGTCGATAGATCCTTCGCGAAGCCACCGCACTGAAACCGAGAGACCTATACAATCCTTCAGCCTTGCGTGTAGCGTACAGCCGGATAGTGCGCGTTCCACGAGAGCGCAGATACGCTACAGCCCACCGGGAGAGCCGACTCCCCAAGCCGAACCCCCGATAGTCCTCATGGACCGCCAGGTGACACAGAATCCCCACACGTCCCAGCGGCACCGCTCCGACCATACCAACCAGTGCGCCGTTGGAGGTCTCAGCCACGGCCCATCGGGCCTCTTTCGTGCCACGCAGCAAATCGAAGGAACGAGGATCTCCCGACCACCGGACCACCGCCCGAAAACGCAAGATGCGGCTGAGATCCCGCTCGGTCATAGCCCTTATTCGGGGTCCATGACGACCGTTCAAAAGTACGGAATTCTCCCATTCTAAGTTTTGCTTGCTTCCTGGAGTAGACAAGATATCCTCGGTATTCCCTTGCGTCGATGGTGATGCTTCCGCCAAGATCTCTCCATTATCGAAGAGGATAAAAGCCCCCGAACAGACCCCGCTAGAGGGAATGCCGGGGCTCGGACGGTCGAAGATACCGCCCAGCAGCGAAACGGAAGAGGGACGAATCGAAGATATATCTCACCATTTGGAGATCGTACAACATTACCAGCCACTCTGAAACCGGGCCTGTGGCGTGTAATCTAGCTTGCTTACTGAGTAATCTGCCGATAAGTACATTATTATTGCAAGAACGGTCCATTTTGTTACAATGCGCTGATCAGCATGAAGAGTTCATAGATAAGGAGCGTTCCAAAGTTGCCAGCTACGCTACAGCCCGGTCTCACCAATAGGCTTACAAAGTATCTCCGTACCACGCAGCAGTTGATCGAAGAGAGCCGGGATGCGGTCTCCAGCAAGGAGCTCGGAGACTATACTGGCATCAATCCGGTGCAAGTACGCCGAGATTTGAACGCGATAGGCTTCTCCGGCACCCGTGGGGTTGGCTACCAGTCCCACGATCTCGTCGAGGCCGTTAGAAATATCCTCGGACTCCGCCAGACCTATAACATCGCGCTCGTCGGCGCGGGTAATCTTGGGAGCGCCATCGCCAGCAGCACCATACTCCCCAAGAGAGGCTTCGTCATCCACGATGTCTTCGACAACGATCCCAGCAAGGCCGGTCGCACGGTCGGCAACGTCGTCGTCAAGCACATCGACGAACTAAAGAAGAGCGTCGCCGCCGCCGATGAGATCATCGGCATCATCGCCACCCCCTCATCTTCGGCCCAACAAGTCTCCGAACAGATGGTCGACGCTGGCATCCGAGTGGTCCTGAACTACACCGATGTCTTGTTACACGTCCCCAACGACGTGGACGTACACCGCATAGACCCAACAGCCCAACTCATGCACACACTCTACTACCTCACCCAGGTAGGCGAGGCTTCGTAAGTCTAGCTACACAGCGGGTCCAATTTCGCGGTTTCCAGTCCCCCGGAGGCCGCGTTTTCTCTTGCTGACACCCTCTAAAGACGGTTCGGGATTATGCTGATTGGATGATGATCTTTGGAAAAAAGAAGAAGAGCCTAAGACGGAACTTAGGGGTGATAGGTGGGGAAAGGGAAAGGAGGAGTGCCGCCCCAGGCTCTTAAATTGTGTCGGTTTCTGGTTTCGCACCAACCGACTAGGAAGATATTACTGCGCTCGTCACACTTTGTAAAGGGCTTGGAACGTGAAATCTATAAACTTTCCGCAAATAACTGCAAAATGCATATAGTTGTGTAGTGTGGACGGCGTTTTAGGCTTACATAAGGTGTATGAGCGTTCACTGGATGTATTTTTCAACTGCTAGGCGGATTTCAACTACTTGTTTTACAGCGCCGGAGAGCACGGTTGGGGTTGAACATCGAGTGGTTGACATCTCTGGGCTCGTTGTATTAGGTGGGTCAGGATTCTTCGTCGATGACCTTTTGGTAGTCTTCGGGGGAGAGGAGATCCGCGTCGCCGATTGTGCTGAGTTTCAGGATCCAACCATCCCCATAAGGGTCTTCGTTGATCTTCTCGGGCGCGTCGTTTAACGCCTCGTTGACTTCAACGACTTCGCCTCCGACTGGCGCGTAGAGATCCGAGACAGCTTTGACGCTCTCGACGGCCCCGAAAGTATCCCCAGCCTCCAGGGTCGTGCCGGTCTCGGGTAGCTCGACAAAGACTACGTCGCCTAGTTCGTCTTGGGCGTGTTCGGTGATGCCTACGGTAGCGGTATCTCCTTCGGTGCGGACCCACTCGTGGCTTTTGGTGTATTTGAGATCCTCTGGTACGCTCAATTCTTTCCTCCCTTACTGCTTGTCGCGTTTGTAGAACGGCAACGGCACGATCCTGGCCGGTACGGGACGCTCCCGGATCTGAACATCGAACCTATCCTGCACGTCCGGCTCGACGAGCGCAAGTCCAATCGCCTTGCCGAGCGTTGGGGACTGTGTACCGCTGGTGACCACCCCGACCCGACGCGCC
>JBGTDE010000246.1:0-8708 GCA_041748475.1 Rubrobacteraceae bacterium
CGTATCCGGTAACGGAGGAATCTCGATCACGTTTTCGAGCCTCCCGCCTAGCATCTCCGCTGCCCGAGAACCGAGATCCAGCTCTTCTCGCGAAGGCTTTCCCTTCATAGCAACTACTAGTCCCCCAACCTTTACCAGTGGTAGGCAGTACTCCACCAGCACGGGCATGGATGCCAAAGCCCGTGCAGTAGCTACATCGAAACGCTCTCTAAAATCGGGATCCCACCCCACTTCCTCAGCCCGCGCCGACAATATATTAGCTTCGGTGATGCCTAGCGACTCTGCGGCACCGCGCATGAAGACGGTTTTCTTCCCGGTCGACTCGACCAAAGTCACTTTAGCGCCAGGAAGTGATATTCCCAGCGCTAGTCCCGGAAGTCCTGCCCCTGAGCCTACATCAACGATCTCACATGCCTCCGATAACCCCGGATGCAACATACAACTCAGCGAGTCTGCTATATGCAATTCAAGCAACGCTCCAAGATCCCTCGTCCCGACAACATTCGCCGCCTCATACTCTGAAAGCATAAAAATGTATTGGATTAAGCGTTCGACGCTAGCCTCGCTGATGTCAATATTCCAATGATCCAGCCATAGAGACAACCGCTCCTGCAACTCAACTTCCAGAGTTTCACGTGAAACACTCAACTAGATACGCTGTTGGCGAACATAAGAGGACGATTTATTGACAAAAGTTTGCGTTTACCAACTTTTGTCAAATTCCGTGTTTCACGTGAAACCAAACCGGCTAGGAGGCGGGGGAGATTGTAACGCGGCGTTCGTTGCCACTGCCTTCGCTCCCGGTGGTGACTTGGTTGTTGTCTTTGAGGTAGACGTGGACGATTCGGCGTTCCGAGGCGTTCATAGGCGGTAGTTCCACTGTTTGGAGCTCGCGGGAGGCGCGTCGTGCGCTGCGGTGTGCCATTCCTTGGATCGCTTCGATCCTCCGCTGTCGATAGCCCTCGGAGTCCAGAACCAGGCGTTTTCCGAAAGGACGGCCTTTGTAGGCGACTACATTGAGGAGGTGCTGGAAGGCATCAATGGTCTCGCCTTTCTGTCCGATAAACAGTCCAGCTTCCTCAGTAGCGACATCCACTGCTACAAATTCGCCTGCGTCATAGACATCTACGCGGCTCTCGAAGCCAACAGCGGCGAGTAATTCTTCGATGTAGTCCTTGATCCCATCTAGTGTTTCTTCCGAGACTTCTTCTGTGGACCCGGACTCCTCATCTTCGGAAGGGACGGCTGCGTCATCGAGTGGCTCCGGCTCGGGCACAGCAGCATCCGATTCAGGTAATTCTTCGCTGGTGGCCGTATCTGGGACCGATTCGTCGGTTTCGGGGCTGGGGTCCGCTGTATCCTGCGCGAACGCTTCTTGGACGACCTTCTCGCTGTCAACCCAGTTATCAGATGAGCCTGCATTGCTTACCAATATTCGAGCATCCCGCCCCCCGATACCGAGGAATCCTGTGCTGCCCTCGTCGATCACTTCATAGTCCAGCTGGCTCTCGCTAATGTTCAGAACTGCGGCAGCTCGCGTCAAAGCTTCTTCGAGGGAGGCGCCATGGAACTCTCTGCTATCACTCATCTCTTCTTCTTTCTGCGTTTGCGCTTGGCGGTTTTCAGTGCGCGATCCGCCGAAGACTCGGTGGAATTGTGGTCTTCCGAACCATTTTTGGAAGGTGCGGTCGAAGTGGGGGATTTAGCAGTTTTACCGTTATTGGAAGCTGATTCTTCGGGGGATTTTTTGCCAGGACCGAAGTTGTATATGAAGTAGTTCTGGCAGAAGGTAACGATATTCGACGTTATCCAATAGACAAACAATCCCGCCGGGAAAGTGTAAAGGAAAAAGGTGATGCCAATAGGCAAAATGCGCATGATCCAGCGTTGCTGAGGCTCCACGTTCTTGGATGTTATCTCCGTGGCAGCCAACATAGTGACCGCCGAGAGAATCGGAAGTATCAGCGTGGGATCGGCGACAGAGAGGTCTTGGAACCACAGAATGCCACCCTGGTGGAAAGTGGGCTGCGTGGGTTCCTGAAGCCCCGGAACTCCACCAAACTTACGAATGACGTAGAAAATACCTATGAATATGGGCATCTGGACCAAGATTGGCAGACAACCCCCGAGGGGATTAACGCTGCGCTCTTTGTAGAGATTCATGATCTCTTCCTGCTGGCGTTGGCGATTGTCCTTGAATTGCGCCCGAATGCGATCCATCTCCGGCTTCAAGTCTTGCATTGCCCTCATGCTTTTGACTTGCTTCACGGTAAGAGGAAAGAGAACGCTTCGAACCACAATGGTCAGCATCGCAATGCTCAACCACCAGGGCGCACCCACTGTAGAGTGAAAGAACAGAAGAATTTCGCCCAGTATGTTTACAACCGGACCGAAAAGCCGCTGAAAGAAGTCGGCTATAGCGTTGAACACAAAAATCCCTTCATCTTACGGGGTCATAACCGCCTTGAGAGAAGGGGTGACACCGCGCCACACGCCACGCGCCCTTGCACAAACCTCTCACAACACCGTGCTTTTCAACTGCGTCAAGCGTATACCGCGAGCAGGTCGGCGTAAACCTGCAAGAAGGAGGAAATAGGGGAGACACAAACTTTTTGTAAACTACTATAGTTCCCAACACCACCCTCTTCACTTGGCCGAGTCTCCTTCACGACGGTTTTGTATCTTTCCTAATGCTTTGATTAACTCCGAGCGAAGCTCCCAGTAGCTAGCCTGGGATGCTGCAGGACGGGCAGATACAACTATATCCAAATCGAGATTCAATCCACGCAGCTCGGCATGGAATATCTCGCGTAGCCTGCGTTGGATAACGTTTCTGACTACTGCGGTGCCGACTTTGCGTGAAACAGACAACCCTAACCGTGCGACTCCAGCATCATTTGGGAAAGCGTGGACCGCAAAGAACTTACCCCGGTACGCCTTGCCGCGCTTGTAGACCCTTTCGAATTCTGGAGAGTTCGTCAGGCGCGCTCGCTTGTCCCGTGACACGTAGTTCGGGGATCCTGGCTCAGACAGCCAGCTTCTTGCGCCCACGGCGACGACGAGCCGAGATCACACGCCTTCCGCCCACTGTGCTCATGCGCTTTCTGAACCCGTGCGTCTTCGCTCGCTTACGTCTATTTGGTTGATAAGTGCGCTTCATGGATAATCCTCCGAAATTTCAGAACCTTGGTAACCAGTCAACGAGTATATCCGATGCCACTACTTCCATCCAACACAAAACAACGTCTTCCTCTCGTCACTATCCCAATGCCTGTAGCGAAACCACCTGGATGTAATGCTAGAAAATACCTGCAAAAAAGAATTTTTTGTCTCGTAAACACGATATCCCAAGTACGTTGCATGGGTCATACTTCCTACCGTATTGCACCTTTCAGCGGTACTTATCCACAGCCTGTGGATAAAACTGTGGATAAAAATTTGAATGTCCTGCAAAAAGGGATTTTCTTTATTCTAGGCATAGCTTTGGGACCGGTGTTGAGTTAAATTTCTTGAGGGGATGATGCAGACAGACGCAACAGCCACGAACTTTGGGAGTGCCACCGTTGGCATTCGCGTGGCCGTATACGGAGTAGACAGCGACCCCGAGATCACGGAGGTTTCGGCTTCTAGTCCCGCCAAGGCTGGGCCGAAGTTCTCGCGTTTGGTTGCGGACGCTGTGAAGGATGTCGGGGGTAGTGTTCCGGCAGAGGCGATCCGTGAGGTGGTTCAGAATTTGGTTCACGCCGACTACCAGGGAGTTGTGATCTCCGTTCTAGACGGTGGCAATACTCTGCGGGTCTCAGATCGAGGGCCAGGAATACCGCACAAAGACAGGGCGATGGAGTTCGGGTTCTCCGGAGCTTCGGAGGATGCGATTCGAATCATTCGAGGCGTTGGTGCCGGGCTGGGTATGGCACGGGCCGCCGCTGAAAAGGTGGGGGGAACGGTAGTTGTAGAAGATAACATCGGTGGTGGGACGGTCGTGACCGTCGCGGTTCCGGTTGGAGGCTTGGCGAGGCGCAAGGAGAGCATCTCTCAAGATGTCGCGCCTGCGCGGCGTTATCCTGATGGAGTACCCCGAATGAACATCTCCGAGAGGCAACAGAAAGTTTTGGTGACGGTATTGGAAAGTGGAGCAGTTGGTCCTTCGACCGTAGCCGGGGGGTTGGAGATCAGCGTGAGTACCGCTTACCGGGATCTCTCGGTGCTAGAAGAGCACGGTTTGCTGATGTGTGAAGAATCGGGCAAGAGGCGCATCTCGCCTTTGGGGCGAGATCTCGTCGCCTCGATCATCTCAACCTGGGTGAAGTAGCGCGTGGCGGATACCGTGGAAGAGGTATGGACACAGGTTCTGGACCGCGTCTCCGAGCACATAAATGTCTCGTCACTGCGAGTGTGGTTCGAAGGAACTCGACCGGTCGATCTGCATGAAGATCGTCTAGAGATCTCCGTCCCAAACACTTTTGCGAAGGAATATATAGAGAGCCGCTTCCGGCCACTTCTAGAAGAAGCGATGGACTCCGTGCTCGGCCGTCACGGCTCACACCTCGTGGTTAGTATCCACGAGCCCGACGGTCGCGGCGTGCCGAGTGTCAATGGCTTCGAGGATACCGGCAGCGTGGGCGAATCGGTGCCGACTGTTCGCTCGCCATCGCCAATGAAAGCGAAATATACCTTTGATTCGTTCGTGATCGGGGCTGGCAACCGATTCGCCCACGCTGCAGCTCTAGCAGTAGCCGAGACTCCGGGCATCGTCTACAACCCGTTGTTCGTATACGGTGGTGTGGGCCTCGGCAAGACACACCTTCTACGGGCAGTGGGAGCATACGTCGAGGATCAGGATCCCAGCATGAGGGTTCGATACGTCACCTGCGAACAATTCACCAACGATTTCATCAACTCGATGCGCGACAACTCACCGCTCGGATTCCAGAAACGCTACCGGGAGAACGACGTCCTTCTGATAGACGACATCCAGTTCTTGGAGAACAAAGTCGAGACCCAGGAAGCGTTCTTCCATACCTTCAACACGCTGTATGAGGAGAACAAGCAGATCGCCATCGCTTCCGACCGGCACCCGAAATACATCCAGACGCTTGAGAACCGATTGGTAAGTCGTTTCGAGTGGGGTTTGGTTACAGATATCCAACCGCCGGACCTCGAAACTCGAATCGCGATCCTGCGCAAGAAAGCCCTCCTGGACAGCCTGGAAGTCGACGACGAAGTTCTTACTTTTATCGCCTCGAAGGTCTCTACGAACATCCGGGAGTTGGAGGGTGCTCTGGTTCGTATTCTGGCCTACGCTTCTCTTTACGGACGTCAGCTCAGTGTGGCTTTAGCCGAGGAAGTCTTGAAGGACATACTGCCGGATCAAGCGTATAGAGAGATTCCGGTCGAGCTGATCCAGCACGAAGTCTGCCGCTATTTCGGCATCTCGAAAGCGGACCTGATAGGCGCAAGCCGGTCGAAACCGTTCTCTTATCCGAGGCAGGTAGCGATGTATCTGTGCCGCGAGATCACGGACGAGTCTCTCCCCAAAATAGGCCGAGCTTTTGGTGGCCGGGACCACTCCACCGTAATGCACGCCATAAGCAAAATAGCCAACCTCATCAACAGCGACCGAGATGCATTCAACCAAATACACGAGATCACCTACCACGTAAAAAGCAAGCGATGATAGAACCAAATCAAATACCTAAAATACCCGAAAAACCCCAAAACCCCTGCCCACTAGGGGAGCAACATTGTAACAAACGCGAAGCATACAAGCCCAAAGTTATGCACAGCCCATCCACAGGCAATCCTCATGCTGTGGATAACTCATCGTTTTTTATCCACAGTTTTACCGACTTATCCACAGAGTCTGTGGATAACCGCCCTAATCTGTGGATAAAGTCTAAGAAATTAGTGTTTCATGTCGAGAGGTATTTACATTGTGGTTATAATTCTGGGGATAACTTTGTGGATAACAGGGGTAAAATCTGTGGATAAAAATGTGGATAACTTTGTGGATAACTCTGATCTGTGGATAAGTCGAGAGTTATCCACATTTTGTCCACAGGAAAATGGCACTTATCCACATTTTTATCCACAGGCGTGGTGTCGGGTTTGAGCCTTAGGTATGAGGTTTTTTTGTAGTTATCCACATATCCACAGGCCTTATTATTATTATTATTCTAATAAATTAAAGGTTAGTTAGTAATAATAAGGGTCGAAGGGAGCGCATATGAAGGTAGTTTGCAACACGGATGTCTTTAGTAAAAAACTAGCTCTGGTTACTCGTGGGGTTTCGTCGCGGTCGACGATTCAGTTGCTCGGTGGGGTGCTGGTCGAGGCGGGCGATGGAGCGATCCGATTGTCTGGGACGGACATGGAGTTGTCGGTCCAGACTTCGACGGAGGCGGAGGTCTCGGAGGATGGACGGGTTGTGATCCCAGCTCGCATCTTCAACGACGTGGTTCGGTCGTTGCCGGGGGGCCAGCTCTCGTTGGAGCACGACAGCGCTGGCGGGACGGTGAAACTTGCGGCGGGTGAGAACGAGTACAGCATCAGGGCCTACGCGGCGGAGGACTATCCGCAGCTCCCGACTTTCGAGGACGAAGGTTCGTTCACGATGTCCGGCGAGATGCTGGTCGACACGGTCGAGAAAGTTTCGCGGTCGTATTCGCGGGACGAGACGCGACCGGTGCTGACGGGAATCCTCATCAGCTTCGAGGATTCGAAGGTCAAGATGGTGACGACCGATTCGTATCGTCTGAGCATCAAGGAGACCGAGCTTGCGACCACGTTCGATGGTTCGCGAGAGGCGATCATCCCGGCGAGGGCGATGCAGGAGGTTGGTAGGATCTTCTCCGGTTCCGACGAGGAGAGGATCGAAGTAGCACTGTCGGAGAACCAGGCATTGTTCCGAATAGGCGATGTATTACTCGGCACCCGGCTCATCGACGGAAACTTCCCTGAGTACAAGAGGCTCTTGCCGACGACGTTCGAGCGGGAGATCTCCGTTCCCCGGGAAGAGTTGATCGGCACCTTGCGCCGCGTGAATCTATTCGCCCAACGCCAAACACCACCGGTCCCGGTGAGCTTGGCGTTCTCTGAGGGAGCTGTCGAAGTTATTGTGCGGAGCCCGGAGATCGGGGAGGCCCACGAGAAACTCACGGCATCCAGCGAGAACGACTTCAGCATCTCGTTCAATCCCGGATACCTTTTGGATGGAGTTTCGTCGGTCGATACGGACCAAGTGATGTTCAAGTTCAACGAGGCGCTCAAGCCGGGGCTCATCGTGCCGGGTCCGAAAGATGGCAACGGCGGAGAGGCCGACACGGATTTCTTGTACTTGATCATGCCAATGCGCGACCCTTCGCAGGAGTAGCCGCATCGAGCCGTCAGTAAACCTGACCGCCGGAACGACGCTCGGACAAGCCCTCAAAGTCTCGGGCGTCGCTGGGACCGGCGGGGAAGCGAAAGTACTCATCCAGTACGGAGAAGTCCGCGTGAACGGCGAGACCGAGACCCGCCGGGGCCGCAAGCTCCAGGCGGGCGACGTGGTCGAAGTGGGGGACGAGGGCGGCGGAATAGAGCGTCTGGAAGTAACTTGACTGCCTACTTGCGTGCTCTCCGCGTCGTCAACTTTCGCAACTACGCCAACGCGACCGCGCTACTTGCCCCCGGCCTCAACATCGTGGCTGGAGGCAACGCCCAGGGCAAGACCAACCTCCTCGAAGCCATAGCCTTCACGATCACTGGCTCCACAACCCGCACCGCTAAAGAGAACGAAGTCGTCCGCTGGGGCTCGGATTTCGCACGCTCCGAAGCCCGCGTCTCCCTGAACGGCGCGGACGACGAGCGGAAGCTGTCGATCGGATACGCTCCCGGCGAGAAGAAGCGCATAACCGTCGATGGCGCACCCGCGACTTCACTAACGGAATACGCTGCCGGACGCGCCGGAGCCCGCGTCATAACTTTCTTCCCGGACGACATCCGGATCGTCAAGGGTGCTCCCGCCGACCGACGCGAGTTTCTTGACTCGCTTCTCTCGTCGCTCCGACCATCCTACGCCCGTACCGTCAACGAGTACGCTAAGGCCGTCGGGCAACGCAATCAACTGCTTCGGCGCATCCGGGACGGCTACTCGTCGGAGAAGACTCTCGCGACCTGGGACCGGAAAGTCTCGGAACTCGGAAAAACCGTTCTGGACGGACGCGCCGCCGCGATACAGCCCCTCGAAGAACACTTCAAAGACTCTCTAAGGCTGCTGTACGGCTCCGAGAAAGCCGGGTTGCGGTATCGGTATAGCGCGACACCAGAGGAGTATTCCGAGGCTCTCAGGGAGGCGCACAGCGCGGACATCGAACGTGGCACGACCTCGCTCGGGCCGCATCGGGACGACTTCGAGGTTTTGCTTGGCGGCATCAATCTGACGACGTTTGGTTCGCAGGGTCAGCAACGGCTGGCGACGCTGGCGTTGAAGTTCGCGGCGCGGGATCACGTCCGGGGAGTGGTTGGAGAGGATCCAATACTACTTTTCGATGATGTGATGAGCGAGCTGGACGAGCGGCGGCGCGAGCATCTGGCCGAGTACTTCTTGGAGAGCACTCAGGCAGTCATATCGACGACCAACCTCGAATATTTCGACGATGACATACTGCGACGAGCACATGTCATACACATATCTAGTGGTTCCGTGAGCGATACCGCAACAGATGGTG
>JBGTDE010000247.1:0-9261 GCA_041748475.1 Rubrobacteraceae bacterium
GCCGTGCTGGTGATCGTGACGATAGTCGTGCTGGTGAACGTGCTCGTGGATCTACTCTACGCCGTCATAGACCCTCGAATCGCGTTGAGGGAGGAGTAGCTGGTGACCGAGCCGATAACCGCCGAAGGCTCGCAGAGCGAGACCGTGGAGCCGCGACAGGAGCGGCGGCTGGCTGGTTTCTGGCGGCGCTTCAAGCGGAACAAGCTCGCTGTCGTTGGGTTCGTCATCATCGCGGTCTTGCTGCTCACCGCCGTCTTCGCCCCGCTCATCGCGCCCAACGGGCCGAGGGAGCAAGACTACGCGACGACCTTGATGCCGCCGGGTGAGGGAGGGGTATTCGGTACGGACAACCTGGGCCAAGACGTGTTCTCGCGGGTTCTTTACGGGGCCAGGATCTCGCTGATGGCGTCTCTGATCTCCGTGGGGATAGCACTGGCGATCGGGGTCCCAGTCGGACTGACGAGCGGGTACTTTCGAGGAGTTTGGGACGAGTGGATAGTGATGCGCGTGGTCGACAGCATCCAGGCTTTCCCGTTCCTGATCCTGGCGCTTATCATAGCGACGGTCCTCGGCGGGGGACTGGGCTACGCGATGGTCGCCATCGGCCTGACCTTCGTACCGGCGTTCGTGAGGATCACGCGTGCCCAAGTCCTCTCTATCCGAAGCCGCGAATACGTGGACGCCGCCCGCGCTATCGGGGTTAGCCACTTCAGGATAATGGTGCGCCACGTGCTGCCAAACTCACTGCCGCCTCTGTTGGTACAGACCTCTCTTGCGATGGGCTACGCCATAATCGCGGAGGCGACGCTCTCGTTCCTGGGCCTCGGAGCCGAGCCGGGGGAGCCCGCCTGGGGCTCGATGCTCTTTCAGGCTCAGTCCTACCTCACGTCCGCTTGGTGGATGGCGGTCTTCCCCGGAATGGCGATCTTCTTCGCCGTCCTCGGCTTCAACCTTCTCGGTGACGGCGTCCGCGAAGCCCTCGACCCTCGCTCCTACGATTAGAGAGGACACCACGGCTTGACAAAGATAGTCGCCACCTTCTCCATCGCCGCGTTCGACCCCGAGTCTCGATCCTGGGGCGTCGCCGTGCAGTCCAAGTTCCTCGCCGTGGGAGCCGTCGTCCCCTGGGCGAAGGCCGGAGTGGGAGCCGTCGCGACGCAGGCGATGGCGAACTACACTTACGGGCCGCGTGGCCTGGATCTCCTCTCCGGAGGTGCCTCCGCCGAAGAGGTCATAGAAGCGCTAACCTCCGCCGATGATGGCCGCGAGCATCGGCAAGTCGGTGTCGTGGACGCGAAAGGACAGGCGGCGACCTTCACGGGCGAGAAATGCTTTGACTGGGCGGGCGGCGTAACCGGAGAGCACTACACCGCTCAGGGCAACATCCTCGTCGGCGGCGAGACGGTAGAGGCGATGGCGAAGGCTTACGAGACGAACGAGGGCGACTTCGCTGGACGGCTACTCGCGGCTCTCTACGCTGGACAGGCGGCGGGTGGGGATTCACGCGGCAAACAGTCTGCGGCGTTGCTCGTGGTGCGTGAGGGTGGCGGCTACGGTGGCGATAACGACCGCGTCGTGGATCTGCGCGTGGACGATCATCCATCGCCCATAGAAGAACTCGTCCGCATCCGGGACCTTCACAGCTTGTACTTCGGCGAGACGAGAGACGTGGTCGCGGTCGAGGGCGAGGTTCGGGAGAGAGTCGAGAGGACGCTTTTGCGTCTCGGATACCTTCAGGGACCCGATACCGGAGACGACGTGCTGTTCGCGGCGCTTGGGGCTTATCTCGGCACCGAGAACTTCGAGGAGCGGGAACAAGAGCGAGGGTATCTGGACATCGAAGTATTGAAGTTCATGCGGGAACAAGGATAGGTGGTTTGGATCTCGTGACTACTGTAGTCTACTCTGCTAGCGGCAAAGCCCGTGAATGCTTCGAGAGGGAGGACTAGAGCGTGGCGATGCTCGAAGTCAACAACCTGAAAACACACTTCAAGACGCAGGATGGTGTCGTGAAGGCCGTGGATGGCATCTCGTTCTCGCTGGAGGCGGGGGAGACGCTAGGTATCGTGGGGGAATCCGGGAGCGGCAAGAGCGTCACGGCGCTCTCGATCATGCAGCTCAACCCCGAGCCGCCGGTTACTTACCCGGAGGGTGAGATACTCTTCGAGGGCGAGGACTTGCTCAAGACCTCGGACAAGAAGATGCAGAAGATTCGGGGAAACGATATCGCCATGATCTTCCAGGACCCCATGACGAGCTTGAACCCCGTGTTCACCGTCGGAAACCAGATATCGGAGGCCATCCGCATCCACCAGCAGGTCTCCAAAAGCGAGGCCCGCCAGAAAGCCATCCAGGCTCTGAAGGACGTTGGCATCGCCAACCCCGAGCGGCGTGTGAGGGAGTATCCGCACCAGTTCTCCGGCGGGATGCGCCAGCGGGCCATGATCGCGATGGGACTCGCCTGCAACCCGAAAGTCCTTATAGCCGACGAACCCACGACCGCTCTGGACGTCACCATCCAGGCCCAGATCCTCGAACTAATGGTGGACCTTCAGGACAAGTACGGCACGGCTATCGTTATGATCACGCACGACCTCGGTGTCGTCGCCCAGATCGCGGACAAGGTGATGGTGATGTACGCGGGCCGCGCCGTCGAACAGGCCACGACCGACGACGTTTTCTACGACCCGCTGATGCCGTACTCGTGGTCGCTCTTGCGAAGCCTTCCACGACTGGATACGGCTGGCGAAGTGCGATTGCTCCCGATCAAAGGCCAGCCGCCGTCCTTGATCCACTTGCCCAAAGGCTGCAACTTCTCCTCGCGCTGCCCGTTCGTCAAGGAGGAATGCCACGAGACCGACCCCGTCCTGGAAGAGAAGAAACCTGGTCACGCCGCCGCCTGCATTCTATCCGTCGAGGAGATCGAGGCGAACAAGAGCCGCGTGGATGAGGAACTCGGGGTGAGCGGATGACGGTCGAGAACGCCAACGGATACTCCGGCGAGTATCTGCTCGAAGCCAAAAACCTGAAGATGCACTTCCCCATAAAAGCGGGCGTCCTAAAGCGCACCGTCGGGCACGTAAAGGCCGTGGATGGCGTGGACTTGCAGGTAAAGAAGGGTGAGACTTTGGGGCTCGTGGGTGAGTCGGGGTGCGGCAAGAGCACGCTGGCGCGGCTCATCCTGCGGCTTCTGGAGCCTACGGACGGTGAGGTGATGTTCGAGGGACGCAACGTTCTGGATCTCTCGCGCAAGGAGATGCTTGGCGTGCGGCGAGACATGCAGATCATCTTCCAGGACCCTTACGCCTCGCTGAACCCTCGCATGACCGTCGGCAACATCGTCTCCGAACCCCTGCGGACCCACAAAGTCGGCGAGGCCAACGACCGCAAGCGCCGGGTGCGAGAGTTGCTCGAGATTGTGGGTCTCAACCCGGAGCACGTAAATCGCTACCCGCACGAGTTCAGCGGGGGGCAGCGGCAGAGGATAGGGGTGGCGCGGGCGATAGCCCTGAACCCGAAAGTCATAATTTGCGATGAGCCGGTGAGTGCGCTGGACGTCTCCATTCAGGCTCAGGTCGTCAACCTTCTGGAGGATTTGCAGAAGGAGTTCGATCTCACGTACGTGTTCATCGCGCACGACCTCTCGGTGGTCAAGCACATATCCGATAGGGTCGCGGTGATGTACCTCGGTAAGATCGTGGAGATATCAGATCGCAAGACGCTCTACGATAACCCGCGCCACCCCTACACGAACTCGCTCCTCTCGGCCATCCCCATCCCGGACCCGGAGAAGGAGCGCGCCCGCCGCCGCGTTGTCCTGACCGGTGACGTGCCGAGCCCGGCGGACCCGCCCTCGGGCTGTCACTTCCACACGCGCTGCCCTCGCGCCCAGGAGTACTGCAAAGACAACGAGCCCGACCTCGCGGCCCATGAGAAGCCGGACCATCAAGCCGCCTGTTTCTTCCCGGTGCTCGAAGGGGAGCCCGTCGAAGAACCGGCTACGGATACGCCCTACGTCGGCTAGGCGCGTTCGCCGAACTACGGCGGATAGGTAGTAGAATCTATCCATGTGGAAGACTTCCAAAGCCGCTCTAGCCAAGCGCATCGCCTGGCGTGGCTTCATCATGCAAGTGCTGTTCATGTCCATCCTGATCGGGGCCGTCGCCGCTGGCGCGTTTCTCTACGGACGCTCGCAGAGCGTCGCGGGCCTCGAAGGTCGGGACCGCGAGAGCCTGCAACTCTACGCCGAAGCTCTGGATACCGTGCGTGACGACTACGTCGGTAAGGAGAATCTGGATCCCGAGAAACAAACCTACGGTGCGATAGAAGGCATGCTCGATTCCCTGGGCGACGAGGGACACACACGTTTCCAAACAGCCAAAGAAGCCGAAAACAACCTTGCCGGACTCTCGGGGAAGTACATCGGGGTCGGCATTCAATTGTCTGACGAGAAAGAGGGGATAGTCGTGGCTTCGCCTGTTGAGGGATCACCGGCTGAAGAGGCTGGGATCGAATCCGGTGATGTCTTGGTAGCCGTTGACGGAAAAGAAGTGGGCGAGAAGAAAGCCGCCGAGATCGTCGGTGATGTAAAAGGGGAAAAAGGCACGATGGTCGAGCTAACCGTTCGGCGTGACGGCAAGGAGCGTGACTTCGAGATGCAGCGGGCCGAGATAAAGTCTCCCGTTGCTTCGTGGTACTTGATCCCGGACTCCGAGACCGCCCATGTCCGCCTGACATCCTTCTCCAACGACAGCGCCGAGGAGTTGGCGCGCGTTCTGGATGAAGCTCAGGCGGGTGGCGCGAAACGCTTCATCTTAGACGTTCGCGACAACCCCGGTGGGCGTTTGGATCAGGCGGAGAAAATCTCCAGTGAATTCCTCGAAACCGATAAGGTCATCTACATCCGCGAAGATGCGGACGGCGACCGCGAGAAGATCAGGGTAGAAGACGGCCCGGAGACGATAAAAGCCCCGCTCGTAGTTCTGGTAAACGAGGGGTCGGCCTCAAGCTCCGAGATACTGGCGGGCGCCCTCCGGGATAACGACCGGGCTGAAGTGATCGGCAAGACAACCTTTGGAACCGGCACAGTCCTCTCCGAATTCACCCTGAGCGATGGCTCCTCGATCCTGCTCGGGGTAGCTCAATGGCTCACGCCGGACGGAGACTTTATCCGGGAGAGCGGCATCGACCCGGACATCGAAGTGAAGCTCGGCAAGGATTCCGACCCCGTCACGCCAAATGAAGCCAAAGACATGTCAGCCGATGAGATCCTGGATGGCGACGCTCAACTACGCCGCGCCTTCGAAGAGGTGAGCCAGAAATAGGATGAGCGAACCTCGGGCTATCTGAGTAGATTTCAGGCAGGGTCGCTGCGGATGCAACGGGAGACTATGCGGTAATATGACGACCGCTCATATCCGAGTCGACGGACGTTAAAGTTCGAGAGGAGCACACATGGGAATCGCTGTAGTGGCTATGATCCTACTGGTGGTCATAGCGGTTATCGCCATACCAATACTCGTCGGAGTCTTTGGACGCGCCGCCGGACGGAACCCAAATCGCCCCGAAGGCGAAGGCGACGAGACCGAACGTCGCGACCCCGGCAAACGCTCCGGCGCTGGCAGGGACGAGTAGCAAGTTCCTGGATCCATCGACCGAAGAACCGATCACGCCTTAGGCGATCTAGCCTGACGAAGAAACTCGAATAAAACGATACCCGTAGCTACGCTGAGGTTCAGGCTCTGCGTTGTCCCACGCTGTGGAATTGTGACTCGGTTTTCACACAACTCTAGTAGTTCTGGACGAATGCCAAAACCTTCGGAACCGAAAACGAGGGTATCATCTGGCCGGAAAGCGAAGCTCGTTAGCGTTGGGGCACTCTGGTCCGGGACCATTGCTACCTTCCTGCCGGGCAAATCTCGTAGCATGTTCTTGGGCTCTGCAACCCGCTCGAAGTTTACGCGAAAGAAAGCTCCCGCTGAGACTGTTTTGATACGAGCGGTTCGGCTTTTACCGTAGGTGGCCCGGATCAGGCGGTTCGGGTCGTAGACGTAGCACTTCTCTATGCCGAGCGTTTCAAGGGTGCGCGAGATCCCGCAGATGTTCTCGAAGTCGCTCGGAGCGTCCAGAAAGACGTTCATGATCTGAGATACGGGATGCTACGAGTGGATGACCGGGTAATGCTAGTCCAGCAGGTCGCGGAGGGAGGCGGCGTGAGGGCTGGTCTTTATCTTTGCTAGAGCGGTCAGTTGGATCTGGCGTATGCGTTCGCGTGTTACGTCGAAGCGTTCGCCGACCTCCTCTAATGTCTTGGGCTGGCCGCCGGTGAGGCCGAAGCGGTATTCGAGGACCATGCGTTCGCGTTCGGGGAGGCCGTTTAGGGCTTCCTGCATCCGGGCTTTGAGGAGCGAGGATTTAGCGAGGTCGTGGGGAGATTCCGAGTCCTCGTCGGCGATAAAGTCTCCTAGTTCTGAGGAGTGATCTTCGCCTACAGGCGTTTCGAGTGAGATGGAGCGGCGGCTCACACGCCGGATGCGTCCTATCTCTTCGGTCTCGACTTCGAGGATTACGGCGACCTCCTCGTCGGTTGGATCACGGTTCAGGTCGGCGGCAAGGCTGCGCTGGACCCGGTAGAACTTGTTGATCTTCTCGACCATATGCACCGGCACGCGGATGGTGCGCCCCTTATCCGCGATAGCGCGGGTTACAGCCTGGCGGATCCACCACGTAGCATACGTCGAAAACTTGAAGCCCTTGCGGTAGTTGAACTTCTCGACCGCCCGCATAAGACCAATGTTTCCTTCCTGGATGAGATCCAGAAGCGAGACACCGCGACTAGCGTATTTCTTGGCGATGGACACGACTAGCCGCAGGTTGGCGCGTGTCAGATGCGCCCGAGCCCGACGGTCGCCACGTTCGACTCGCTTTGCTAGATAGACTTCCTGAGCTTTTGTCAGCAGGGGGGTCTTGCCGATCTCATCAAGGTACATCTGAACCGCGTCGCCGGTATAGCGGGTACGGAGATCACTCTCCATGACTTCCTCGACAATCTGAGCATCTTCTTCTTCGTTGAGGGTGTCTCGAATGAAACCAGCGTCCACGACTTCGACGCCGTGCTCCCGGAGGAGGACGTAGACTTGTTGAATCTCATCGGTAGAGAGATCCACTTCCTGGAGAAGCGTTAGGACTTCACTGGACTCCAACGTTCCGGACTCGCGTCCGGCGTCGAAGAGATCCTGAATCTCTTCCATCTCTCTAAGGTCACGTTGAGGTTGCAAGACGCTCCAGATGTCCTTTAGAGTCCAACTCGTAAGTCATGTAGCCGTTAATATATCCGAAAAGGATCAAAGATCAATTGCAACCGGGTATACACTGAAAACCTTGCACACGCCTCGAAAGGACTACTATGATCGGCGCGAGAAGACTCTACAACGTCTTTAACCAATCCCGCAAGTCTGCCCGCAAGAGCGTCACCCTGGCCGTGACTGGCTCCTCGCTCCGAGCTTCCGAGCTGGCTGCGCTCCTCGACGCGGAACGAAAGATAAAGGGGGCGGAGATCATCCTGTCCGTATCCGACTCATCCCCGGAAGGCCCGATCACGCTCTCCGGCAAAGCCGTTGACGACCCGGATGAGATCACGCTCTCCACCATCACCGAACAAGCTATCCGCGACGAACTGGCCCCGGATATCGTGAGGGCTCTAGACGAAGATTATCTGGTCCCACTGGCGAAGGGCTACCCGCTGCTACGTCGCGCTGTCTGCGACTGGCTGGTCCGAAACAACGCCCAAGAGAACGCCTTTATCGGAGCGTTGCCAATCCCCGGCGCGGACATGCCGGTAATGACGGCCAACCAGGGCCGGATGGTACTTCAGATCGCCGCCGCCTACGGGGAACAACTGTCGATGGAACGCGCTCGCGAGTTGCTCGGGGTTCTCGCTGCGGGCTTCGGGATGCGAGCCCTCGCTCGTCAGGCGGTGAAGATCGTCCCCGTCGGCGGCTGGGCCGCATCGGCGGTCATGGGCTACGCCGGAACCCTCGCGATGGGCCGCGCAACCATCCTGTACTTCGAGCGCGGCGGCCAAGAGGTCGGTCGCAAAGAGATGGAGAATATCCAAAAACGGGCCACCGAAGAAGCCAAAACCTTTGTCTCGCGAGTACGCCGAAAGTGAGTCTCCTGGAGGCCATACGCTACGTCCGGGATATCTTCCGGAGACTTGTGTGGCGGTTTCTGCTTGGACTGGCGGCGTTGCAGGCTGTGCTGGTGACGATACTGGTGGTTATGGCCCAGTTGAGGAAACGTCGCGAGGGACCTAAGGAAGGCTTCCCGTGGGAAGAGCAGCCCGAGATCGAACTGGAAAGCGCCGATGATCGGCTGAAGATCTTCCCGTTTGGCGTCCGACTCTACGACGATATGCTACGGGCCATCCAAGAAGCCGAGAGCCACATCTTCGTCGGCACTTTTATCTGGAAGGACGACGAGATCGGGCATCGTCTCGTAGATGCTCTGGCGGAGAAGGCTCGACAGGGAGTACAGGTCTACGTGGTCTTCGACGGACTGGCTAACGTGTTCGTGCCACCGTCTTTCAAGAAATTCCCTTCAGCGATACATCGGCTCCACTTCCGTCCGTTGTCCGGGCCTGCGCGAATTCTGAACCCTCGAAACGTCTTCCGGTTTCACCGGCATGAGATGAGCGTGGATGGGCGTGAGGCGTTTTTGGGTGGATACAACATAGGTTCGCTGTACGCGGCTGATTGGCGGGATACGCAGGTCAGGATGCGTGGCGAGGTCGTCAAGGAAGTCGAGAACGCTTTTGCGGACTTCTGGAACACGCATCGCACGGCGGATCTGCCGGAGATAATGCCCGACGAGGAGCGCGACTGGAACCCTTACGTTCGCGTGCGAAGAAACGATCCATACATGAGGATATTCCCGATCCGGGGCATGTACCTCGAAGCGATAGACCGCGCCAATACTCACATCTACATGACCCACGCTTACTTTATCCCCGATCGGGCCATGAAACGGGCTCTTATCGACGCGGCCCAGCGCGGCGTGGACGTGCGGATACTAGTCCCCGAACAATCCAACCACGTCACCGCCGACTGGCTCGCCCGGAGGCACTTCTACGACCTCCTCGATAATGGCGTCCGGATACTGCGCTACAAGTACATCATGATCCACTCGAAGACCGCCACCATCGACGGTGTCTGGTCGACAATCGGCAGCGCGAACATTGACCGCTACAGCATGCTCGGCAAC
>JBGTDE010000248.1:0-2928 GCA_041748475.1 Rubrobacteraceae bacterium
CTGTGGACCGTGCGTCAGTTCGCTGGATACGGCACCGCCGCCGAGACGAATAAACGCTTCCGCTACTTACTGGATCACGGCCAGAACGGACTCTCCGTAGCCTTCGACATGCCAACTTTGATGGGCCTCGACTCCGATAGCCCGCTCTCTTTAGGTGAAGTCGGGACCGAGGGTGTGGCCGTGGATTCGTTGGAGGACATGGAGAAGCTTTTCGAGGGCATTCCGATGGGTGAGATCTCGACTTCCATGACCATCAACGCCCCGGCGATGGTGCTGTTAGCCATGTACGTCGTCACCGCCGAGAAGCAAGGCGTCGCGTCCGAATACCTCGCCGGAACCAACCAAAACGACATCCTAAAAGAGTACATCGCCCAGAAAGAGTGGCTCTTCCCACCCGCGCCGTCCATGCGCGTCTTCCGGGATATGCTCGTCTACTCGACCGAACACATGCCAAGGTGGAACACTGTCAGTATCAGCGGCTACCACATCCGCGAGGCCGGTAGCACCGCCGCCCAGGAACTCGCGTTTACCCTTGCGGATGGTTTTGCTTATGTCGAGGCAGGGATAGAGGCGGGGCTGGATGTCGATGATTTCGTGCCGCGGTTCTCGTTCTTTTTCAACTCGCACATGGATTTCTTCGAGGAGATCTGCAAGTTCCGAGCCGCCCGCCGCATCTGGGCCACCGTGATGCGCGAAAAGTACAGCGCAAAGGACGAGCGCAGCCTGCGAATGCGTTTCCACACCCAGACCGCCGGAGTCTCGCTCACGGCCCAAGAGCCATACAACAACGTCGCCCGAACGGCGTTCGAAGCACTCGCCGCTGTACTTGGTGGGACGCAAAGTCTTCATACAAACTCACTAGATGAGGCGCTCGCGCTGCCTACAGAGGAGGCTGTGCGAATAGCGGTTCGGACGCAGCAGATCGCCGCTTTGGAGACCGGGGTGACGAACACCATAGATCCGCTCGGCGGTTCGTACTTCGTCGAGGCGTTGACGGATGAGCTCGAAAGGCAAGCCTACGACTACTTCCGTCAGATAGACGCGATGGGTGGCATGATCCCGGCGATAGAGCAAGGCTTTCCGATGCAGGAGATCGCCGAAGCCAGTGCCCGCTATCAGCGTGAGTTGGAAGAACAAAAACGCTACATGGTCAACGTCAACATCTACGAACCCAAAGAGGAACAAGAGATGGAGTTGCACCGCATGGACCCGGAAGTCTCCCAGGGACAACTAGACCGACTCAAGGACTTGAAAGAACGCCGCGACAACAAAAAAGTGGCACGATGCCTCGAAGAGCTAAAGCGTGTAGCGCGGACAGAAGAAAACACGATGTATCCGATCATCGACGCGGTGCGGGCGTATGCGACGGTGGGCGAGATCAGCTCAGCCTTGCAGGAAGTCTTCGGAACATACCGCGAGACACCGGTGATATAGGTCTGCCCGGCGCGTATAACGAGCGAATAGACTCGCGTGTATGTACATGCTTATATTCGGCTGTCCGAGTCTCCACGAGGTGCTAGTATGAAGTGGATGAAGGAGTAATTTTGGCTTTTTCTGTGGGGACCTTTGAGTAGAGGAGGAGGTCTATGGCTATTAGAGAGACCGGTGTCCGTCACGAGGCGCTGGGGTTGAGCGTAGAAGATCTACTGCAGATGTATCGTCACATGCTGCGGGCACGACGGGTAGATGAGCGGTCCTGGATCCTAAACCGACAGGGCAAAGCGGCATTCGTCATATCCTGCCAGGGGCAGGAAGCCGCCCAAGTCGGCGCCGCCTACAATCTTCGCCCCGGCCATGACTACCTCTACCCGTACTATCGCGACTCCGGCATGACCCTCCTGCTAGGTCAAACACCAAAAGGACAATTCCTAAGCCTCATGGGCAAGAAGGAAGATCCGAACAGCGGCGGTCGCCAGATGCCCGGCCACTATTCCGACCGAGCTCTCAACATCGTTACCGCCTCAGCCCCCGTAGGTGTCCAGTATCCGCAAGCCACCGGAACAGCACTAGCGTTCAAGATGCGCGGCGAGGACGGCGTGGTGCTCGCCTGTGGCGGCGAAGCCTCGACCAGCGGCGGCGACTGGCACGAAGCTATGAACTTCGCCGGTATTCACGATCTGCCGGTGATCTTCCTGATAGAGAACAATGTCTACTCCATTTCCACACCGGATAAATTCCAGGTCGCGGGTTCCATAGCAGGTCGCGCCCATGGCTACGGTTTTCCTGGATACGAAGTGGATGGCAATGATGTTTTAGCTGTCCACGAAGCCGCCCGAGAAGCCGTCGAGCGAGCCCGAAATGGCGACGGCCCAACGCTCATCGAAGCCAAGACCTATCGTATGACCGCTCATTCGTCGGACGATGACGACCGACGCTATCGTGAGAGGGAAGAGATCGAAGAGTGGCGGCTCAAAGACCCAATTCTCCGCTTCGAGAACTACCTCTCAGAGCACGGTCTTCTCGACGAAGAGGCCAGTGACACGATGAACGCCGAGATCAAAGCCGAAGTTGCCGAAGCCAGCGATTACGCTGACAACGCGCCTTTCGCCGATCCCGAGAGCGTGCTAACCGGTGTCTACGCGGAGGTATGAGATGGCTACCAAAAACCTAGTCCAGGCCATCCACGAAGGTTTAGCTGAGGAGATGCGCTCGGACGAATCGGTAATGTTGCTCGGCGAGGATGTCGGACGCGCCGGTGGAGTCTTCCGGGTGACGGAAGGCTTGCAGGAAGAGTTTGGCGCACAGCGTGTTATGGATACGCCACTCGCCGAGAGTCTAATAATAGGGGCGGCTATCGGACTCGCGGTAAACGGTGTGCGACCGGTGGCTGAGATACAGTTCGGCGATTTCATAACCCCGGCTTTCGACCAGATCGTCAACGAAGCTGCGAAGTTCCACTACCGTTCGAACGGCGCGTGGCCTTGTCCC
>JBGTDE010000249.1:0-3876 GCA_041748475.1 Rubrobacteraceae bacterium
AATACCTACCGGTACTGAAATGATCAACGCAATACCCAGCGAGACAACGCACAGGTAGACATGCTGGAAGAACGCTGGTACCACGTCTTCGACAAAGTTGTCCGCCAACCAGCCCCAGTCTATGAGCCCCTTTTCTTCACCACCGAACTCGCCCTGGAAGAGAAAGGCTAGAACACTGGTCGGAGGATCATCTGCGTTATCCACCCGTGACCTCCGTGTTGGAGGACTCCGAGCCATGCGAGACCTTCATTATCGACTGCAGCGTGATCGTGCCTCGCGAGCCTCCGTTGCCGCCATCGCCTTCCACAACCAAACCGCGATCCGTCCCCGCGCCAATGATCTCCGAAAGAGCGTCTTTGAGATCCCATCCCGCGTCGATGTGTGGCAGGTCGCCGCTGCCTCCGTTGGCCGGTTCGAGCGGCATGTCCCCAACGAGCGTGAGCGAGAGACGCTTGAGCACCCGGTCGCCGCCGACGAACGACTGCACGAATTCGGAGTTTGGCTCCGCGAGAATCTTCTGCGGGGTATCGTACTGGGCTAGAACTCCACCCTCTTTGAGGATGGCGATCTTGTCACCCATCTTTATGCCCTCGTCTATGTCGTGGGTGACGAAGACGATGGTCTTCTTTATGTCCTCCTGGATGTGGAGAAACTCCTGCTGCAAGCGGTCGCGCGTGATCGGGTCGACCGCGCCGAACGGCTCGTCCATGAGCATGATCGGAGGGTCCGCCGCCAACGCTCGCGCAACTCCAACCCGCTGCTGCTGACCACCGGAGAGCTCCGCCGGATACCGATCCCGATACTGATCGGGTGCGAGGCCGACAAGGTCGAGTAGCTCGTCCACGCGGCTCTTGATGCGATCCTTGTCCCAGCCTAGTAGACCAGGAACTATCGCAACGTTGTCGGCGATGGAGCGGTGCGGAAAGAGGCCGGTCTGCTGAATGGCGTAGCCGATCTTGCGCCTCAATTGGGTGCCGCTCATGTCGGTGTTCTTCTCGCCGTCGATGAGAATTTCACCTTCGCTTGGCTCGATGAGACGGTTGACCATCCGCATAGAGGTCGTCTTGCCGCAACCGGAGGGACCAACGAGCACGCAGATCTCACCCTCGGCTATCTCGAACGACAGATCTTTCACAACCTGCGTGTCGGAGCCTGAATACGTCTTGCTTACATTTCTAAATTCGATCATACGTTCTCCAGACTATCCGAGGATAGAACTCTTCCCAGTACTTCTTTCGTACTTCCATAAGGACAATCACCATGCCTCCGTCTATCGGGGACTTACGAGTTAAATCAAGTATAAGGTATTTCGAGCAGCATGTGCAAGCATTCGACAAACATACCTACTTTACAGTATACCCTCAGGGGCCGGACCCTCAGGGCGTTATCCCAGCAATAATGGAGGCATGAAATGGCTAGACAGACTATAGTGTTCGTGGGAGGGGGGCACGCCCATTTGTACGCTCTACGCCGCGTATCCAACCTGATTGAGCGGGGTCTCGACGTAGTTCTCGTAAACCCTTCGCCCCACCTCGAATACTCTGGGATGGCGACCGGCGTAATCTCCGGTTACTACACCCCAGACCAGTACCGCATCGACGTGCAAAGCCTGGTTGTGAAGGGCGGTGGCCGCTTCGTGAAGGACAGCGTCGTAAGGATTCTCGCTGACGATAACAGGCTGGTGCTCGGAGATGGCAGCTCACTTCGCTACGACGCAGCTTCCTTCTGCGTCGGTGGGGAAGTCGAAGTTGGAGCGGACATCTCCGATGGGGGGCTTGTAATACCCGTCAAGCCCGTGTCGAATGCCCGAAGAATACGAGATCTCCTAAAGCGACCGGACCTGCGAGTCGTAGTAGCCGGTGGCGGCGCGGCTGGATGCGAGGTAGCCGCGAACGCCGTCCAGAGACTAGACACCTCCAACCCAAAAACAAGCCTCACGTTGGTGGAGAGCGGCCCGGAGCTACTAGAGGCTGGACCCCGGAAAGCACGGCGATCAATATCATCCTATTTGCGAGACAACGGTGTCGAGACAATCCTAAACTCCCGAGTCGAATCGTTTAAAGAAGGAACCGTCCGCTTGGACTCGGGGTGTGGCCTCTCGGCTGATGCTCTAATACTGGCGACTGGTTCCGTGCCGCCGCCTCTCTTCTCGCGCTCGGGAGCTCTGACGGGAGAGGGTGGTGGTTTATGGACGGATCACTATTTGCGGAGTCCGACACATCCCAACTTGTTTGGGGGAGGAGATGCGATCTCCTTCCGGGGAGCAAGACTTCCGGGGCTCGGAGTCCATGCGATCCGTCAGGGTCCGATACTCTTCCACAACCTCCAGGCGTACCTGCTAAATGAAGCTCCAAAAGCTTTCGTCCCGCAACAACGTTACCTGTATGTCCTGAACCTCGGAGACGGAAGCGGCCTCGGTATTCGCGGAGACTTCTCTTGGAGAGGACGTTCCGCTATGACGCTAAAAGATTTTATAGATCAGCGGTTTATCAACGAATATTCACGTTAGTCGCGGCGACCGATACCGAGTAGCAAGTAGAGGATGAAATACCCTGCGGCGGCACCCAAAGCCGTGACGTAGAAACCATTCGCGCCTCCGATATTGCGTTGCTGGGGGGTGAGCGGAAGGAGCTCTATGATCGCCACGATCGGGCTTTCGAGTAGTTCGGCGAGGCTGTAGATCCCCTCGGTCAGGCCGTTAGTGGCGCGATCCACGCCCATGTAGAACATGCCAGCATGGAAAAGAATAACTATGATTACCAGCGCGAGTATCGTTCGGATGAGCGCCATCAAGCCGACTCCTCTCCTAGCGTTTCCGGCAAATCCTGCGGCAGTATACTATTTTCGACACCATTTTTAACTCGGAGAACATCGACGAGTGGGATCTTTCAGGAAGCCGCTCGACGATACTTTTTGCCCGACGAACTCTCACGGCTGGTCTGCGCGGGAGTCGAGTTCTGGCGGTTCTCGGAAGTCGTTCGCCGGGTCTTGGGCTGACGTATCTTGGTTACGACACCCGCGACATAGAGAGTCGTACCTGCTACCACGAAGCAGATCAGGCTAACCACGACGGTAACTGGATCCCTCAACAGAATCCCCACGGCGGCGGCGAGGGACGGAACCCACAGCAGCGCGAACATGCCGCCCGACTCGCGGGTCTTCGGATGCGTGGACATGTACGCCCCGAAAGCAATGCCAGCCAACGAAGGCAGCAGCAGCAGAACTCCAACGATAGTAAGAAAAAGACTCACCCTCTAATCCTAACCGACGAGTCGTCCGGTTTCACGCGCCCGACGCGGGATTTTCGGCATTATTTGCCGCTCATCGCCTTCCGGTAGGATTTCATGCTTTCCAGGGACTCATCCCAGGTCTGTAGAGGAGATTCCAGACGGTTGTTATACAGGGAGAATTTGTGGACGAATTCGTGGAGGGCGGATTCCGTATCCGAGATCGTGCGTGGATGAGCCACGATCAGGACTTCCCAGTCCTCTTCTTCCTTGATGTTGTCTATCGCCGCCTTGATGCCAGGGCGATGATAGAGAAGCTGCCCTGGAGCTTCCAAGTCCTCGTAGACTGCGACGAGTCGGTGGTTTTGCTCGGTGGCGTAGGCTGTAATGGCTGCGCGTTGGTCATCTCGGGATGGCAGCTCGCCTTCCGGGTCCGTTCTAATATATGCTGCCGCAAGTGCCACGATCGACGATGATAGCATGGGTCTCGTCTGATATGATCCAAGTACGTCGGGACGTGGCGCAGTCTGGTAGCGCACTCGGCTGGGGGCCGAGTGGTCGGAGGTTCAAATCCTCTCGTCCCGACTCCTCATGGAAGACACCGAAAAGATACGGAGAGGTCGCAGGTTTTGGAGACTATAAATCTGGT
>JBGTDE010000250.1:0-4437 GCA_041748475.1 Rubrobacteraceae bacterium
CTCCGTATCCACCAGAATCGGCGCGGCACGACCCGGTATGAGAGCGGTCGTGATTACTATGTCCATCTCCTTTATACGCTCCCGCAAAAGCTCCTGATCCCGCCCAAGCTTCTCCTTCGACCAACCTTCGTCTTCTTCCTCGTCCTCCGGCTCCTCCTCGCCCTCGATGATGTACTCATCTTCAGGAGGCTTGGCGTAGGAGTAGAAACCCAACGATGTCATGAACTTGTTGAAGCCTTTCGGTTCGTACTCGACGTACTCATCCTCGACTTCGGTGTCGTCCCCTTCATCGTCGGAGTCAACAAACGACGCTCCGAGGGACTGGGCCTGTTCCTTTGTCTCGGGCCGCACGTCGTAAGCGAAGACCTCAGCGCCGATGCGGTTCATGATCGCGATGGCCTGCAACCCCGCGACCGCCACACCGAAGACAAGCACCTTCGCCGCCTTTGTCGTTCCGGCGGCGGTCGAGAGCATCGGGACGTACTTTCCAAGGGTGTCCGCGGCTATTAATGCACATTTGTATCCGGCTATGGAGCCCATCGAGGAGAGAGCGTCCATGCTCTGCGCCACGCTGGTCCGGGGAATCGACTCGTTGGAGAACACCGTTACTCCAGCACCGGCGAGCTTCTCGACAAGCTCAGGGTATTGGGGACCGTTTAGAAAGCAGATCAGGGTCTGACCCTCGCGGAACTTCTCGACCTCACCTTCCTCGGGCCTCGACACTTTGACAATGATGTCGGCTTCGTCGTAGACACCGGAAGCATTCTCCACGATGCGGGCTCCAGCCTCTTCATAATCCGCGTCCGGGTTGTAATCCCGTCCGGCACCCGACTCCACGACGACCTCGAAGCCGTCTTTTATCATCCGGGCCACGGTCTCCGGCACGACACCAACGCGAGTCTCGCCGTCCGCTACTTCTTTTGGAACTCCAATCTTCACGTGGCGCATTATAGCCTGAAACAGATTCTTCCCGCTCGGAACCTCTCGATAAGTTGTAACCAATACTGCGCTGCGTTGTTATCTGAATGTAATCTCGCGGAGCTATTCTTAACCCAACGTCAATAAAAAGAAAGAAGGTGAAGGCGATGAAGAGGATCACGAACAGAAGAACCGGACTGATGATAGCGGTGGCTCTCGGTGCTCTAGTGGTACTAGTCGCCGCCTTGATGCTCGGAGGCTCCTTCCTGAGCGACGATTCCGAAGCCGAGGCTCAGCCGAACCAGAAGTCTCTCCCGTCTTTTGTGGACAAGTCCGATGGCCCGGTGAAAGCCACCGAAAAATCTTCTCAGGAGAGGGGTAAGAAAGGTTCATTAAAAGCCCCAAAAAGCGACTCGCTCAAGCTCACGGTGCCGAACATGGAGCGGGTGAACGACGTTAAAGTCTACGACTCTCCCGCGAGCGACAACGATACGCTCGATAAGGGTGCGATGCACATAAAAGGGACCGGGTATCCGTGGCAGAAGGGTGCCAACGTATTCATCGCGGGCCATCGGCTCGGGTACAAAGACACGGGTAGCTATCTGATCTTCCGTGACCTCCACGAACTCGAAAATGGCGACGAAATCATCCTGACCGACTCCGAAAACCGCGAATACACCTACCGCGTCTTCAAGAAGATCACCGTTGCCCCGGACGCTGCGCACGTCATGAACCCCATCAAAGGCAAGAACGTCGTTAGTCTCCAGAGTTGCACTCTCCCAGACTACGAGAAGCGCATAATAGTTCAGGGCATCTTAAAGAGCATAGACCTCAACCGCTAGAGAACTCGGAAGCTCAACCAGATAGAGAGAGGGAGGCTGTCAATAGTCTCACCTCTCTACTTTTTGCGCACAGGTTTGACCGTCCGACGTTCGGCGGCGAGTCGCTCGACTGGCTCTCCGCCGCCAAGGTGCTTCTCGACGATCTCCGGCAAGTCGTCTCCTTCCAATCCGAGATACCAAGTGCCGGATGGATACACAACGGCGTTGGGGCCGTGCTTGCACAATCCCAGACAATCAACGGAATCGACCCGCACGTCGCGTTTCATTCCCGCTTCTCGTAGTTCGTTCTTGAGGGCTTTGCGGAGTTTCTTCGCGCCTCGCTTCTTACAATCGCCGCTCGTGCAGAGTAGGACATGGGAGTCGTAGTCCCGGATCTTTACGGCTTTCTTACTGGAGATGCGGACCTCCTTTTCTAGTGCCAGCCATGGGAGATACGGTAGACACGCATAATTGACAACCGTTCCCGATAAGCCGAATATATCACGAGTATGTCGTTTGTGTGGAAGGACGGTTATTATGGCGGGTAGAAGCGTTCGCGTTGGTTTGGAAGGAGAAATTTGAGCCGTCACGGGGTCATAGATGTGGGGTCCAACACCATACATTTGTTGGTTGGTGAGGTGGACGACGGGCAAGTGGTGCCGGTTACGGGGGAGAAGGTGTCGGCTCGGTTGGGCTCCGGGGTGGATGAGACCGGGCGGTTGGAAGAGAGTCGGTTGCTCTTAGGGTCGGAGGCTATCGGGTTATTTGCTCGTATATCCGGGCTCAATGGGGTTTCTTCGCCGACGATATTGGCTACTAGCGCGGTGCGCGATTCCGAGAACGGCGAGGAGTTGGTGGAGCGGGTACGGGAGTCAACGGGGTTGGAGATGCGTTTGATCTCGGGCGACGAAGAGGCTTTGCTTGGTTTTCGGGGGGCGTTTTCGGTACTTGGGGATGCCCGGGAGGGGCCGGTGCTGGTCGTGGATCTCGGGGGTGGTTCGGCGCAGTTGATCGTCGGTGAAGCTTCGAGCGGGCCGATGTTGCAAGTCTCGCTGCCGCTCGGATCCAACCGTACCACAGAGAAGTTTGTTAAAAAGGACCCAGCAAAAAAGAAGGAGTTGCGGGCACTGGACGAGCACGTCAAGAAGTTGATGCCGGGATGGAGTCTGGCGGCTGGCGTCCGTGTGGTCGCGGTCGGTGGCTCTGCGAGGGCCGCGCTAAAGCTGGCCGGAAATCCACTGACCGTGGAGAGTCTGCGGGAATTGGCAGCGGATATCTCTGAGAAACCCTCGGCCATCCTGGCTCGGGAAGAGGGACTTGCGCCGGAGCGAGCGCGGGTCATGCCAGCGGCGGCCACGACGCTCGCGGCGATATTGGAGCATTTTGAGAAGGAAGAGTTGATGGTAGCGCGGGGAGGAATTCGGGAAGGAACCTTGCTCACGCTCGCGGATGGGGAGGAAATATGACAGACGTAGCGGAGGCGCCGAACCTCCTGGATCCCGCGCTCTACATCAACCGGGAGTTGTCCTGGCTCGCGTTCAATGACCGCGTATTGGCACAAGCTCGCTCCGAGCGGCATCCGCTCCTGGAGCGGGTTCGGTTCATCGCTATTTCGGAGACCAACCTGGACGAGTTCTTCATGATCCGGGTGGCCGGGTTGCAGCAGCAAGTCGCCAACGATCTGCCCAACCCCATCCCGGACGGCATGACCCCCGAAGAGCAGATACAGCGCATCAAGCGGCGAACCGAGGACTTCTTCGCCGAGCGGCGCAGGATATTAGAGAAAGAGATACTGCCGGAGCTCGAAGAAGCCGGTGTCTCCATCCTGCCTCATCGCAAGGTACGGGCCGCCGAACGCCGGGAGCTCAGGGATCGATTCACGCGGGACATACTGCCGATACTGACCCCGCTAGCCATAGATCCAGCACACCCATTCCCGCATATCTCCAACCTCTCGCTAAACCTGCTGGTCGTGATCGCGGAGGAGGGCCGCCGCGTGATGGCGCGGGTGAAGGTTCCGACCAGCATAGACCGCTTTATGCGACTGCCGGATGAGGAGCATGAAGAGGGGCAGCGTCAGAGCGTGCGGCTGGTCCGGGTGGAGGAGGTCATCGCGGCCAACCTCGACGAGTTGTTCCCTGGAAAGAAGATATCGGCTAGCTACTCTTTCCAGGTTACGCGGAACGCGGACTTTGTTATAGAGGAAGATGAAGCATCCGACCTGTTGCAAGCTATACAGGATGAGATCGAAGGTCGCTGGTTCGGCCAGAGCGTGCGTCTGGTCGTCACCAGCAAAATGCCCGAAGAACTGCGTGAGTGGCTGGCCGAAAACCTTCGTTTGAAAGAGGATTCAGTCTACGCTGTGCCGGATCCGGTAGGGCTCGCGGACTTCGAGGAGTTGACGCACATCGACCGCTCGGACTTGCTCTATCCACCCGTCTCGCCCCGAGTGCCGTCGGAGCTAAGAAACGCTCGTTCGATGACACAGGCAATCCGGAACGGCGATATTCTGCTGTACCACCCTTACGATTCGTTCGCGCCCGTGGTGGATTTTGTTCGCGCCGCTGCCAACGATCCCGAAGTCCTCGCCATAAAACAGACGCTTTATCGCGTGGGATCCAACTCCCCAATAGTCGAGGCTCTCTCTGAAGCGCGGGACGAGCTTACGCAGGTAGCGGCCCTAGTGGAACTGAAGGCC
>JBGTDE010000251.1:0-5664 GCA_041748475.1 Rubrobacteraceae bacterium
TACTGGCACCGCCCCGAGGCTGACGAAGAGACTTTCTTCGAGCGCGACGGACGGCGATTCATGCGAACCGGCGATATAGCCATGCGTGACGAAGAAGGCTACTATTTCATGGTCGACCGGCTCAAGCGCATGATCAACGCGAGTGGATATAAAGTCTGGCCCGCCGAGGTCGAATCCATGCTCTACGGTCACCCCGCCATCCAGGAAGCCTGCATAATAGGCATCCCCGACGAGCAACGCGGCGAGACCGCGAAAGCCTTCGTAGTTCTGCGCGACGGCGAAGACGCGACCGCCGAAGATATTATCGAGTGGGCGAAAGGTGAGATGGCCGCGTACAAGTATCCGCGGCACGTCGAGTTCATCGGCGAGTTGCCCAAGAGCGGGTCCGGCAAGATCCTCTGGCGCGAGCTTCAAGAACAGGAACAAAAGAAGATGACTGAATCTGAATAGCCGGGTGTCGCGGAAGGGCTTCGTGCATTGCGCGGGCGGGATGTCCGTGAGATCATCTTCCGAGGGATAGGCAACTTAAAGCAAAAGGGGTGAGTGTGCCGGAAGTTTCGTTAAACGGTACGCGGTTGTACTACGAGGATCACGGTTCGCCGGAGCGACCGGCATTGGTATTCGGCCACTCGCTCTTCTTCGACCACACCATGTTCCGGCATCAGGTGGAGCATTTCTCCGCCGATTACCGGGTGGTGGTCTACGATCACCGGGGCCAGGGTCGGAGCGCCGCGGCACCTGTAGAGGAACTGGACATGGATACTCTCGCCGCCGACGCCGCAGCCCTGATCGAAGCTCTAAAACTCGCCCCCTGCCACTACATCGGCAACTCCATGGGTGGTTTCATAGCGGCACGTTTGGCCGCCCGACGACCGGATCTACTCTTGTCAGCCGTGGCAATGGGCTCCTCCGCCGAAGCGGAAGGCAAGGTCGCGGAGTTTGGACCTCTGGTGTCGCACCTTCAAGAGCACGGTACGCAGGATGTTATAGACCCGCTGATGTACATAATGTTCGGTGACACTACTCTCTCGGACCCAGAGCGCGAAGACCTGCGCGAGCAATGGAAACACTACATGCTCGAACTCCCCGCCACGATAGGAGACGCGGCTCACGGTGTCGTCTACCGGGAAGACGTACTCTCGGAACTCTCCGACACGTCGGTCCCCGTGTTAGCTATCGCCGGTCAGGAGGACCACGCCTATGAGGCGGGTCTCTCACAACACATAGCCAACACCGCGCCTCATGGTCGCTGGGTTACAGTCGATCGTGCGGGCCATTCTCTAGCCGTGGAGTGTCCCGATGCCGTCAATCGACACCTCGCTGAACATTTCGCCTCCACAACGGTCCAAAGCTCTAACCTCTTATAGAAGCGTAACCAGAAAGATCCTATAAAGACCTTGCACCGGATATTGGATACTTTATACTGCCGTCAGATATAGGTGATTGGTGCCGTGGGGGCACCGGGGAGTAGGAGGACAAGTTGAGTAATCGCGTGTTTCGCGTGGCTTTGGGCGTAATTGTGCTCGTATTGATGAGTGGTCTGGCGGTCGCCTGTGGTGGCGGCGGAGGCAGCGGCGACGGTGGAAGTGGGAAGCAGACCGTCAACATCGGGTACAGTGGTCCGCTGAGTGGACCGGCGGCTTTGTATGGTGAGAACGCTCTGAATGGCGTAAAGCTGGCGGTCGATGAGATCAACAAGAACGGTGGTGTGGATGTCGATGGCACTGCCACAGAGTTCAAGATAGAGGCGCTGGACGACAAGTATCTACCGAATGAGGCGGCTACGAACGCCCGGCGGTTGGCGCAGCAGTCAGAAACGCCGGTTGTGTTTGTGCCGCATTCTGGCGGGATCTTCGCGGTGCAGGGCTTCAACGCCAAGCCGCCGACGGAGTTCATCCTCGCGGCTTACAGTAGTGTGCCGGAGATACTGGAGGCCGATAACCCAAACACCATCATGATCCCGCCGCGCTTCGATAACTATATGGAGCCGTTCGTGAAGACGGAGATGGACAAGTTCGGCAAGAAACTCGGCCTCATCCCGACGAAGAGCGAGTACGGCATTCAGTGGACCAAGCAGGTCACAGCGGAGTGGGAGAAGCAGGGCGGCGAAGTCCTGAAGAACAATGGCGTGGACTACACGAGCACGACCGACTACGCCAGTCCCGTCACGCAGGCATTGAATGAAGACCCGGACGTTTTGTTTGTGGGTGGGCCGTCGCAGCCGACGGCGCTCGTGATCGAGGAGGCCCGCAAGCGTGGCTTCGAGGGTGGTTTCATCGTCATGGACCAGGCCAAGTTCGAAGAGATGGAGACCTTTACAGACAAGAAGAACCTTAACGGTTCGGTCGGCGTGTTCCCGACGATTGACTACCCCGGTCCCGGTACGGATCAGTTCGTGAAGTACTACGAGGAGAAGATCGGCGGCGAGCGTCCCCCGACTTCGGAGGTCGCGCTCAACTACCAGGCCATGCACATCATCGCTCAGGCGATGGCGGATGCTGGTTCCGTGGACGATCCAAAAGCCATAATGGAGGCGGTGGATGGTGCTGCCGGGGAGATAAAGGACGAGTACCGACCGTACGGCATCGACGGCATGACCGACGATGGTCACCTCAACGGCCCGGTCATCGCGACGCAGGTCGAGGACGGCAAGTACACCGAGCTGAAGGTCCCGCAGGACCAGTAGGCGTTCCCGCGTGTGGCGGGTGGGGATAGCTTCTCCACTCGCTGCGGGCTGGTAAGGAGTTACGGCGTGAGTCTATTCTTTCAGCAGTTGATCAATGGTATCTCGCTCGGCAGTGTCTACGGGCTCGTGGCGCTGGGCCTGACGCTCGTCTTCGGGGTGTTGCGTATCCCGAACTTCTCGCACGGGGCACTGTACATGGTGGGTGCTTACGTGACGTACTTCTCGCTCACGAGTTTCGGGTTGCCGTACATCGTGGCTATCGCGATCTCGGCGGTGGTACTGGCGGGGATGGGTGTGGTCTTGGAGAGGCTCGTGTTTCATCCGTTGCGCGACATGCCGCACACACACGCCATGATCGGTTCGATTGGCGTGCTGCTGTTCCTTACGTCGGGGGCGCAGCTACTCTTCGGGGCGGACTTCCGGCGGCTAAAATCGCCGCTCGAAGGATCGATAAGCCTCTTCGGAATTGGGATAAATCAGCAACGGCTGCTGGTCATCGTGACATCGCTTGTGGTGATGGCGGGGCTATATCTGTTCCTCAAGAAGACGGTGCCGGGGCAGACCATAGAGGCTATCGAGCAGGATAGAGTCGGGGCGTCGCTCGTGGGTATAGACGCCAACCGGGTCTCGATGATGACGTTCGCGATCTCGGCGGCGCTCGCGGCGGTGGCGGCTTCGCTCGTAGCACCCATCAATTTGATCTCCCCGACTATGGGCGACGTGGTGAACCTGAAAGCGTTCGCCATCATCATCCTCGGGGGGATGGGGAGTGTGCCGGGGGCGATCATTGGCGGCTTCGCCCTCGCGCTCGCGGAGACTTTCGGCTCTACCTATGTTTCGTCGGACTTTGGCGAACTCGTGGGTTTCTTGTTCCTCGTGGTGGTGTTGGCAATCCGTCCTTCGGGACTGTTTTCGAAGGGGGTTTGAGGTGCTGTCGCGCAACTGGAAGACCTTCGCGGTAGTGGGGCTAGTGGTGCTTGGGGCTTTGCTGCCGGTCTTGATCCGGAACCCATACTTTTTGAGCGTCATTATGATCTCTTACACTTGGGCCATCGCGGTCTATGGCATGAACGTGCTGCTCGGATACACGGGTCAACTCTCGCTCGCACAGGCCGGTTTCTTTGGCATCGGGGCTTATACGGTCGGCGTGCTGACGGTAACTTATGAGATGTCCTTCTGGATCTCGCTGGTCGCGGCGGTCGTGCTGTCCTCGGCGGTTGGGTTCGTGGTGGGGCTGTTCGCTCTCAGGACTCGCAACGAGTATTTCGCCATCTTCACGCTCGGGGTTGGGATCGTCATCTTTCTTGTAATAGAGAAGTGGGAGAGTGTGACGGGTGGCAGGCTTGGTCTGATCGGGGTTCCTTATCCAGAGCCGCTTACGGAGCTCTCGCACCTCTACTATTTGATCTTCGCTTTCCTGCTGCTGACGATCTACGTGGTCGCGAGTATCTCGCGGTCGCTGGTGGGCCGGGGCTTCGTGGCTATCCGCAACAGCGAGGACCTGGCACGGGCGACGGGGATCAACGTCGGTACTAACAAGCAACTGGCGTTCGTGATCTCCACGGGCCTCGCTGGCCTCGCGGGCGCACTCTACGCCCCGAACATCGGCTTCCTCGGCCCGGCCATCGCAAACGTCCCGATCACGTTCAACATGCTGCTCTACTTGCTGGTCGGTGGGCTTGGCTCTCTCTCGGGGCCGCTGGTCGGAGCCTTGCTCGTGGCGACGCTACAACAGTTCTTGCAGCAGTTTCAGGAGTACCAACTCGTTATCTTTGGACCCATCCTCGTCATCTTAATAATCTTCTTCCCTTCGGGACTGGCTGGTCTGTGGCATCGCATCGGTAATCGTCTCGCCAGCCGCCGGGCAGGATCCCACACCGAAGAAAGCGAAGGCGAGGAGGAGCCGACGAAGATGACCCCGACAAAGGAGACGCGCTAGATGCTGCTGAAAGTCGAGGATCTCGGCATCACCTTCGGGGGATTGAAGGCGGTGAACGGCGTGGATCTCACGGTAGAGAAGGGGAGCGTGACAGTCATTATCGGGCCGAACGGCGCGGGAAAGTCCACGTTCTTCAATCTGGTGAGTGGCTTCTACAAGCCGGATCAGGGTCGCGTGTTACTGGACGATGAGGACGTAACCGGAGTCCCGACGCATCGGGCGGTGAAGAGCGGGATGGCGCGGACGTTCCAGACCACAAACCTCTTTAACGATTCCACGGTGCTGGACAACGTGATCGTCGGTCATCGGGTCCGCACGAAGAGCAACGTCTTCGATGCGATCCTGCGCACCCCGAGGTTACGACGCGAGGAGAAGGAGTGCCGGGACGAAGCGATGGAGGCGCTTGAGTTTGTGGGGGTCGGGCATCTAGCCGGGCGTTTTGTCGGAAGCATTCCGCAGGAGGCCAAGAAACGGGTCTCAGTCGCGTTGGCGTTAGCAACGAAGCCCAAGATAGTGCTGTTGGATGAGCCTGCGGCGGGGGTCAACAACGAAGAGACGGAAGGGTTGGCGGACCTCATACGCAAGATGGTCGAGCACGACCTTACGGTTTGTCTCGTGGAGCATAAGATGGGGATGGTGATGGGGTTGGCCGACAAGATCATGGTTTTGCATCACGGCGAGAAGATCGCCGAGGGAACCCCGCAAGAGATCAGCTCGAACGAGAAAGTCATCGAGGCGTATCTGGGGGTGGCGGAGAGTGCTTGAAGTAAGAGATCTGAGCGTCCGCTTCGGGGAGTTCGTGGCGCTTGAGGGCGTGGATATCGATGTCGAGGCAGGGGAATTGGTCGTCCTCTTGGGGGCGAACGGAGCGGGTAAGAGCACGCTGTTTCGGACGATCAACGGCCTGATCCCACCGTACTCCGGCGAGATAAAGTTCAACGATAAGGACATTGCTGGACTGAAGGCGAACGCGGTCGTGGCATCGGGCATCTCCCAGAGCGCCGAGGGCCGTCACCTCTTCCCGCAACTCTCTGTCCAG
>JBGTDE010000252.1:0-2639 GCA_041748475.1 Rubrobacteraceae bacterium
TTCGACGAATGTGATCCTCATGCGATTGATGAGGTCGTCGCCGTCCCGCATCAACTCTTCATCCTCCGCAACGCGCACGCCGACGTAGAGATCCCCCGGCGGAGCACCGGGCTCACCAGCATGCCCGCCACCGGAGATCCGAAGCCGCATACCATCCTCTATACCAGCCGGTATATCCAACCGCCGCGTCACGACATCCGAGATACGACCACTACCCCGGCAATTGTCACACGTGACATCGATGATCCGACCCTTCCCCCTGCAAGAGGAACAAGCCTGCGTACTGACCATCTGCCCAAGAATACTCTGCCGAACCGTCCTGACAGCTCCAGCTCCCCCGCAGGTCCCGCAAACATGAGATTCAGTCCCGCCAATGCCCTCGCAGATGCCGCAGTTCTTGATAGTCTGGACGCTTACCTCACGGTCGACCCCGAAGGCCGCCTCTCGCAGCGAGACTTCCACATCTACCTCGGTATCCCCACCCCGGCTCGGGCCACGACCTCCACCACCGAAAGTGGACCCGGCACCGAATCCATCTCCAAAGAATGCGTCGAAGATATCCTGGAAGCCTCCGAACTGGTCGCCGCCACCCGGATATCCGCCCGAACCTCCACCTCGCGGCACTTGATGTCCGTAGGTGTCGTAGGCTCGCCGGGCCTCTGGATTGGAGAGGACTTCGTAAGCCTCTGTAAGCTCCTTGAAGCGTTCCTCGGCCTGAGCGTCGCCAGGGTTCGCATCTGGGTGGTGAGAGCGGGCTAGACGCCGATAAGCTTTCTTTACGTCCGCGTCCGCCGCGCCGCGTTCAACGCCCAGAACCTCGTAATAGTCACGCTTCGCCAAAGCTTTAGAACCTCGTATCCAGATGGTTCGTGAGGGCTTCGGCGGCGGAGTGGACGGTCGCAATGGCTACGTCGTATTCCATGCGCTTTGGACCGATCACGCTGACCACGCCATACGGTCGCTCGTTGTGACTGTAGGCCGCAGCCACGAGGCTCGTTCCCGTAAGGTTCAGGAAACCGTTCTCCGCCCCGATGGAGACGACGACTCCCTCGTTTGACACCGAGCGTTGCAGCGCGTTGCTCATAAGCGCCAGCAACCACCGGCGACGCTCGAAGACCTCTATAACCGCTGACAGACTGCCGGGATCCAGATCGTCGAGCCGGGCCAGCAAGGCCGAAGCTCCCTGAATAAACACGCCACGCTCCGTTGCGCGTCCCAGGGTTTCCACGGCTTTCACAACCGCGTTCACGACGAGCGGATTATGCTCCGAGAGAATCCGCCGGGCAGCGATACCGAGTTCGAGATCCGAGCCCACAGGCCGACCACCGAGCCAGGAGTTCAACGAGGCGAACATCTCCGCCAACTCTTCTGCATCCACGGTCGCAGGCAATGCAACCGTCGCACTGGACGAAGCCCCACTCTCCAGAGAAACCACCACCAACAGCATGTTGTCCCGCAACGGCAGGCAGTCGACCCGCGCCAGCGCGTCGCCGAACGCGCTCGGCCCCGCCACCACCGCTAGAAGCCGCGTCACATCGCTCATGCCCTCGGAGACACCCCGCAGCAACTCGTCGACATTCTCCGGTCCCTCTGGTGTCTCGAACGCAGCGGCATCCCCGGAGCGTTGCCGCTCCATCAGGGCGTCCACGTAGAGCCGATATCCCATATCCGTCGGAACTCGCCCGGCAGATGTATGCGGCTGAGCGAGCACTCCGACCGACTCAAGATACGAAAGCTCCGAGCGCAGAGTAGAGCTACTGACGTCGAGCTCGTCGGTCAGAGCATGACTGCCCACAGGTGAGCCCGTGGAGATATAAAGCTCCACAGTCTTCAGAAGTACCTCGCGCTGGCGGGAAGAGAGATTCATGAGACCGGATTTTAACATGTAGTAGCCACGTCCCAAGTCCCACTGCTAGATAGTCGCAGCAACATCCCGAAAACAGGACTGTCTAACAGCTCAGATGCGGAGCGCGGCCAGGAATGCTTCTTGCGGGATCTCGACGCTGCCGACTTGTTTCATGCGGCGTTTGCCCTTTTTCTGTTGCTCAAGAAGCTTCTTTTTGCGGCTGATGTCGCCGCCGTAGCACTTGGCTATTACGTCCTTGCGGTATGCTCGGACAGTCTCTCGGGCGATAATGCGTTTGCCGTTGGCCGCCTGGATCGGAACCTCGAACTGCTGGCGCGGGATGAGCTCCTTTAATTTCTCGACCAGTGCGCGGCCCCGAAAGTATGCCTTGTCGTTGTGAGCAATGATCGAGAGCGCGTCCACCACATCGCCGGAGACGAGCACCTCGACTTTGACGAGGTTGGATTCCTGGTAGCCTCGCGGTTCGTAGTCGTAGGAAGCGTAACCTTTGGTGCGGCTCTTCAGCGCGTCGAAAAAGTCGGTGATGATCTCCGCTAGCGGAAGATCGTAGGTTAGCTGTACCCGACGCGTCGAGATGTACTCCATCCCGATGGAGACTCCGCGTTTCTCGTGGCACAGGCCCATCACCGCTCCGATGTGGTCTTTCGGGCAGATGATCGTCGCCCGCACCATGGGCTCCCGGATCTCGTCGAAGAACTCCGGCAACTCGCTCGGGTTGGTGACCTCGTTCATCTCGCCGTTGGTTATGACCTCGTATTTCACGGACGGAGAA
>JBGTDE010000253.1:0-3760 GCA_041748475.1 Rubrobacteraceae bacterium
TCGGGGAGGCGAGGAGCTCGTGGGCTAGGCGGCTGAGAGTGGCGATCTGTCCGGCTCGGGCTTCGACGCCGCCTGGGGGCATGTAGGTTTGCCGATCCCACGAGAGTACGCCGCTGGCGGATCGTAGGTCGGATATGGTGGACAGATGTTCCCTTAAATCCTTTGTTTCTTCGTCCATGAGCGGCAACGCTACGTCAGCCGATGGTAAACGTCAAGCTGGCCGATGTGGGTTTTGTCTCTCAGCTTGTACAAAGGTACGAATCTTGGGGGTAGATCAGGTTGGTTGCAAGATAGTAAACCGTTTACGACTTTGAGCTACTAAGGTAGGATTCGTATCAAAGCTCCCGAGCTACAAAGGGAGCTTACATCGGCGCTCTATGGGGCAGAAAGTAAGGATGCGATGAAACACCGGAGATGGGAGATAACTTGAACGGTTTGCTCAAGAACGCCCTGATGATCGGCGGCGGCGCGGTAGTAGCGGAGACTGTGCGACGGGCTGTAACGGACAATTCCCCCCGATACGAGGCGTGGGAGCGACGGCCATTCAGGGATTTCGAGCACAAGATCCTCATCCTCGGTGGCGGTTTCGCCGGTTATACGGCGGCGAAGGAAATTTGCAAAAAGACAGCCCATCGCGACGACGTAGGAGTAATGGTCATCTCCCGCGACAACTACTTCACGTTCTGGCCGATGCTTGCCGGTTGTGTGAGCAGCGACATCGACACTGGAAACGTCGCCCAGCCGCTACGCCGCGCTCTCATACGAGCCGGTGCAAGCTTTCGGCGGGCCGAAGTCGAGGGAGTGAACTTCGAGGAGCAGACCGTGACGGCGGACGGTCGGGATTTTCCTTATGACCAGTTAGTCGTGGCGTTGGGTGCGGAGCCCGCATACTTTGGGATACCGGGCGTTGAAGAGCACGCCATCAGCATAAGAGGTATCAGTGCCGCCGAGGAGATCCGGAACCGCGTCATCGAACGCTACGAGGAAGCTACGCTCGCCAGGGGCGAGGTCTCAGACGCTCGGTTGCGCTTTGTCGTAATAGGTGGCGGTGCTACAGGCGTCGAAGTGGCTGCCGAGTTGCATGTGCTCGTGCACGACGTGCTTGCGCCGGATTATCCGAACATAGATCCGAGGCGGGTCAAGATAGTGTTGGTCGACAGCAACAAGGAGATTCTGAAGGAGTTGGATCCCGCACTCCGACGGACGGCTCGTAAAAAGCTGGCAGACCTACAGGTCGACGTAGTGAATCAGGTCAAAGCCAAGGAGATCACGGCAGAGAAAGTCCTACTGTCCGATGGCACCGAGCTTGAGACCGAGAACGCTATCTGGACCGCTGGAGCCCGCGCCAGTGAGACGCTCGACAAGTTGGATCTCCCGTCCGACGAACGCAAGGGCTTGAAGATGGATAGTTACCTTCGCGTCGAAGGCCATGAGAACGTCTGGGGGATAGGGGACTGCGCGGCCAACATTGAGCGCGACGGCTCCCCGGTCCCTCCGAACGCTCAGGCAGCCGTACAGCAAGGGTACGCCGTCACGCGCAATATCCTGGTGGCCCTGGATGGCGAGGGCGAGATGGAATCCTTCGACTACAAGCCCGTCGGGCAACTGGTGGAAATAGGCAGCCAATTCGCGGTCAACGATGTAATGGGCGTGAAGTTCAGCGGGTTCATCGCGTCGCTCTTCTGGCGGGCAACGTACCTGTACAAGCTCGAAAGCCCCCAGAGCCGAGCCCGCATCGCAGCGGACTGGTTCCTCGACATGTTCTTCAGCCCTACAGTAACCCAGATTCGGGACCGTAGATAAAACGCTCTACCAGTTAGGGACGATCCAAAATCCAGACCGACTGATACGGAGCCAACTCGATCATATCCCCGGTCTCCACTCGGACGCGACGCTCAGAGATAGCGTCATAAAGGTTGTAGATGCCTTCGGAACGCGCCAGATCCGTCTGGAACCTCTGCTCATCCTCAGTGAAGTTGTGGACCGCGACGAGCGTTCCTAGCGGATGAGGTCGCGCGAAGGCAAAGACTCGATTGCTGTGAGCGTCCAGTATCCGGGTTGGCGTTGCGGCGTGCAGATGCGGGGTTCGTTTGCGGGCCGCGATGAGCCTGCTTAGTCCTCTAAAGATTTGGGCTTCGAGCGTTCCGGGTCGTTTGCGACGGTCGGCTGTTCGCCAGTCCATCTTTGGTCTATGGAGCCAGCGACTGTCGGTTTTTTTGTCCGGCTCGTCAAGGTACGAGGGATCGTTGCGTAGAGCCAGTTCGTCGCCCATGAAGATCAGGGGTATTCCGCCGTATCCGAGGATGAGGGCGTGGCCGAGCAGGATGCGCTTTATAGCCAGGTCGATCGGGGTCTCATCTTCGACTTCCAGCGCGTATTCGAGGCCCGCGAGGCTAGCGGTGGTCCCGCTGATGCGGCGGTCGGCGGTGGCCGGATTTAGTTGGTACACCTCGCCTCGGGCTTGGGAATCGGGGAAATCTCCTGTGTAGTAGTCGCTCAGGAACTCCCGGTGGGCGAAACCGTCGAGGCCCGCGTCGGCGGCATCCTCTTCTGTGATAGCCCAGCCTATATCGTCGTGGCCGCGTACGTAGAGACCCCACGCGGTGTTGGCTGGCTTCTCTGGGAATTTGGTGAGGGTGCGGGTCATTAGGGTGGTGTCGCGGGTTGCCAGAGTGGACCAGAACTGGACCATCAGGCCGTTGTGATAGGCGAGGTCGGATTCTTTGCCGTACCGGCTGTTGGTACCGAGATATTGGATCAAGTCGTGAGGCGCCACGATGGCTTCGGCTTTATGCGCGACCGCCGGAGCCACGATACGCGAACAAGCCCGCAACGCCTGCAGCAGATCATGGGCTTCCGGCTGATTCTGGCAGTCCGTACCAAGTCGTTTCCACAGGAAAGCCACGGCATCGAGGCGGAAGACTTCCACGCCGCGATTCGCTAGCGAGAGAAGCGTGTCGGTCATTTCCAGGAAGACACGAGGTTCGGACCACGCGAGATCCCACTGGTAATCGTGGAACGTGGTCCAGACCCAGCGACCTAGTTTCTCATCGAAGGTGAAGTTGCCGGGCGCGGTCTCGGGGAAGACTTCTGGAAGGTGCTTCTCGTATTCGTCGGGGATGGTTCGGTCGGGGAAAGTGTGGAACATTTTCAGGTATTCGAGGTCTCCGGATCGGGCTTTCTTGGCCCAATCATGCTCTCGGGCGCAATGGTTTAGCACGAGATCCAGACACACGCTCACACCTTCGCCCCGCAGTTCCGAGCACAAAGCTTCGAGGTCGTCCATCGTCCCCAACTCGGGTTCGACCATCCTGTAATCCATTACCGCGTAGCCGCCGTCGTTTGGTTCGGGTCGCGTCTGAAGGAGAGGCATAAGATGGATGTAGCCCGCCCCGATATCTCGCAGGTAATCCAGATGATCTCGCACGCCTTTGAGGTCTTTGGCGAATCGGTCTACGTAGAACACGTAGCCCACTAGACGCTCACTCTGAAACCATCCCGTGTCAAGGCTGCGTCGGAGATCCAGCATTTTTAGCTCTTCCGAACGCGCCACGTAGCTACACGCCAGAAGCGACACGAGCTTCTCCAGGAACGACGCAAAATCCCCGCGGTCGGAGTAAGGTGGTGTGAGGCCATCGTGGAGATCCTGCCAGGAATGGGCCAGGCGCAACTCGAAGATGTCCCGGTCACGCTTGGGAAGTTCCGCGAGTGTTTCACGGACGGGCGCGATGATGTTCTCGAAACTCGCTTTCGCTTCGGG
>JBGTDE010000254.1:0-2777 GCA_041748475.1 Rubrobacteraceae bacterium
CGCCTTCTTGGTTCCGTATTTGGACCGGCTCTGCTTGCGATTGTTGACGCCCAACGTATCCAGAGCGCCCCGCACGACCTTGTACCGGACACCCGGCAGGTCTTTTACCCGGCCACCACGCACCAGCACAACGGAGTGCTCCTGCAAGTTGTGACCCTCACCGGGGACGTAAGCCGTGATCTCCATCCCGTTCACCAACCTCACGCGCGCGATCTTCCGCAACGCCGAGTTCGGCTTCTTGGGCGTGGTCGTTGAAACGCGGGTGCAAACCCCCCGCTTCTGCGGCGAACCCTGCAAGGCCGGCGTCGCCGACTTCTCCTTCTTTACACTCCGTGCTTTGCGCACGAGCTGATTGGTCGTCGGCATGGCCGCGCCTTCCTCTCCGCTTCCTAACAAAAGGACTACTACAAAGAACTTTCTAACAGCTATTTTCCGGCGCATAGACTAACTACGCCCATCTACAGCCGCGACGCATGATTCTAGGCCCGCAGACCCACTATGTCAACCTGCGGATTCCCGGTGATTACCCGCCAATAAAAAGAGGGCCGGAGCGCGATGCCCCGACCCAATGGAATCTAGCGCCGATCTACTACGAGGCGGCTATGTCCTCTTCGATCTCCTCGACCTCACGCGCCTTGTAGCCTTCGACGTGTACCTGTAGCTGCCGGTAACGTGGAAGTCCAGTCGCAGCCGGGATGAGCTTGCCGATAATGACGTTCTCTTTGAGTCCTGCTAGATTGTCGACCTTGCCCTCGATAGCCGCGTCGGTTAGGACACGAGCGGTCTCCTGGAAAGAGGCCGCCGACAGGAAGCTGTCGGTCGCGAGCGATGCCTTGGTGATGCCCATTAGAACCGTGTGGTAGGTAGCTGGCTTACCGCCCTCTTCCTCTTCGACCCGAGCATTTTCGGCCCGCACGGAGAACTTGTCGGCTACCTGCTCCGGCAAGTACGTCGTGTCGCCAGGGTCATCCACCACGACCTTGCGAAGCATCTGGCGGACTATCACCTCGATGTGCTTGTCGTGGATGTCAACGCCCTGCGTCCGGTAGACCTTCTGGACTTCCGCCACAATGTATCGCTCTGTGGCGGTGGTGCTGCGGTCGTAGCGCAGGTCGTTTTCGAGGATCTGGTGCGGATAAATGGCACCCTCCGTTATCGGAGTGTTAGCCACGATCTCCGCTCCCTCGATAAACTCCGGCTTCAAGAGCTGGCGTTCGACCTTATACTCCCGGCTCTCGGTATTGTCCGAGGACGTGAGAACTACTTTGATCAGACGATCGGACTCAGCCTCTTCGAGCGAGACGAAACCGTCTATGTCGGCGAGCGTAGCCTCGGCCTTCGGGTGACGAGCCTCGAAAAGCTCGACGACCCTCGGCAGACCAGCCGTGATGTCCTCGCCCGCGATACCACCGGTGTGGAAGGTACGCATCGTAAGCTGCGTCCCCGGCTCACCGATACTTTGGGCCGCGATGATGCCGACGGCCTCGCCCACGTCCACTGCCCGGTACGTGCTCAAAGCACGTCCGTAACAAGCCTGACAGACACCGTGAGCGTTCTCGCACTTGGACGGCGTGCGGACGGAGACCTTAGTCTCGTTCGGTAGAGTCCCGTTCCAGGTAGCCAGAACCTTGCGCGTGATATCCAAACCGGCTTCGGCTACGACCTCACCCGTCTCCGGGTTCACGAGGTCGCGGGCCAGGTAGCGGGCCGCCACCGAGTCGTTCACGTCGCGGCCACCGTCTAGGTACAGCGGTATGTCGATAAAGCCGGTCGATCCACAGTCCTCGCCGTTTACGACAACGTCCTGTGAAACGTCCACGAGACGTCGGGTCAGGTAGCCCGAATCAGCGGTACGCAGAGCAGTATCGGCCTGTCCCTTTCGAGCGCCGTGAGTCGAGGTGAAGTACTCCAGTACCGAGAGACCCTCCATAAAGTTCGACTTGACGGGCTCCGGGATGATCTCACCCTTAGTGTTCGTCATGAGGCCACGCATACCGGCGAGCTGTGTAATCTGCGAGTAGTTGCCTCGCGCACCGGAGTTAGCCATCATGAAGATCGGGTTCAGACGGTACAGGTTGTCCTTCATCGCCTGCTCGACCTCGTTCTTGGCCTGCGTCCACAGGCTGATGGTTCTTTCGAGTCGCTCGTCGTCGGAGATGAAGCCCTGGTCCCACTGATCGTCGGTCTCGTCCACGAGGCCCTGGTAGTTTTCCAGGATGCCTTCTTTTTGCTCCGGCACCACGATGTCGTTCTTGCCGACCGAAACACCAGCCTTCGTCGCGGTGTGGAACCCGATTCGCTTTAACGTATCGAGCAACTTGCTCACGAGCTCAGTCGGATAGCGGTCGACGTACTCGGAGACGAGACTCTTGATCTCACCCTTCTTCAGAATGTGATTTACATACGAATACGACTCGGAGTCATAAGAATCCCCGAGATAATCCCGCAAGGTCTGCTCTATGTTCTCGTTGAATAGAACGCGACCGAGAGTAGTCTCCAGCCGCTCGCCGTTACGCCGCGTGATGACCTTATCGTGCAGCTTGAGCGATCCTTCCTTGTAGGCGGCTTCGGCCTCGTCGTAGGACGAGATGAAGCTCTTGACCGGCTCTTTCTCGGTCTCCTCGTCGGAGTAAGTAATGTAGTACAGACCAAGCACCATGTCCTGCGACGGAACCGCAATCGGGAATCCGTTCGCCGGAAGCAGGATGTTCTGGGTCGAAAGCATCAGCACCCGTGCCTCGGCCTGAGCCTCGGGCGAGAGCGGTACGTGAACAGCC
>JBGTDE010000255.1:0-5152 GCA_041748475.1 Rubrobacteraceae bacterium
CACCGAACGGACTATCGAGCCGAACGCGGAGGCCCATGAGGCATACCAGTTCTACGTGGATCGCTACGTGGAGACCTATCCGCAGATGAAAGAATCCATGCACAAAATGTCCCGGCACGAGGCGAGCAGCGACAAGGAGGAAAAGTAGAACGTGATCGGGGCTGTCTTTCACGGTCCCGGTCAGTTGGAGGTAGGGGAAGTCTCGAAACCGGAGATCTCCCCGGACGAAGTCCTGGTAAAAGTTGGGGCCAACACGGTCTGTGGCACGGATGTCCGAATCCTGCGCGGGGAGAAGACCCGTGGCATAGCCACGCCGGTGATCCTCGGCCACGAACTCGCCGGAAACATTGCCGAAGTCGGTCGGAACGTCGAGGGCTACGAGGTGGGAGCTCCGGTTGTGATGGCTCCAGCGATAGCCTGCAACCACTGCTTTTTCTGCCAGCGAGGCATGGAGAATGTGTGCCTAAATAAGCGGATCGTGGGAAACATCGTGGATGGGGGATTGGCCGAATTCGTTCGTATACCTGCCGATGCTGTTCGGGCTCGCAACCTTATCTTGGCGGGAGAGGATCTTCCGCCGGAGCATCTGGCGTTGGCGGAGCCGCTCGCTTGTTGTGTCAACGGTCAAAGAAACTACCGGGTGGATGTGGACGACGTGGTCTTGATCCTGGGCGCGGGGCCGATAGGTTTGTTTCATCTGCAACTCGCGCTGCTAGCCGGAGCGCGTACCGTGATCGTGAGCAATCGCTCCGAAGTCCGCCGAAACTTCGCCACGGAACTAGGCGCCCACGCAACCGTGGACCCTACAAGCGAAGACCTCTGGGAAGCGGTTGCGGATCACACAGACGGACTCGGGGTGGACGTGTCCGTCATCTGTGTTGGAAAGCCGCAACTCGTCAACGATGCTCTGCGGGTGACGCGAAAGGGTGGTCGAGTCAATGTCTTTGCGGGACTCGCGGGTGATGGATGGGCCGAGGTCGAAGCCAATCTGATCCACTACAACGAGCTTGTGGTTACCGGGGCGTCGGATTCCCTACGACGCGACTACGAGACGGCGCTGCGCTTGATCGAATCAAGGAGCATCGACGCGAAACGCATGATCACACACCGTTTCCCGCTGCGTGAGACCGAGAAGGCCATCGAGACTTCTGCCGCAGGCGACGGGATAAAAGTGGCGGTGATGCCGGGTGAGTGAAGTGTCACGAGCAAGGGCGATGCCGGTTAGCAAAGAAAGGACGCAAACGTGAAGAGAGTAATTCTGAACGACCCCAAAACGTTTAAGGATGAAATGGTCGAAGGCTTTCTTGCGGCAAACAGCCGATACGTCAAGCGCGTGCCGGATGCGTCGGGGGTTATGGCCGTTGGCGCACCTGTCCACGGGAAGGTCTCTGTCTTGATCGGGGGTGGTTCTGGACACTATCCAGCTTTCTGTGGCGTGGTGGGTCAAGGATTCGCGGACGGAGCGGTGATCGGGGACATCTTCACCAGCCCTTCGGGCGAACAAGCCTACCGCTGCATGAAGGCTTTGGATGGCGGAGCCGGTCTCCTCATGTCCTATGGTAACTACTCCGGCGATGTCCTGAACTTCGACGCGGCCCAGGCTCGCTGCCGGGACGAAGGTATGGATGTCCGCACCGTAATAGTCACCGACGACGTAGCCTCTGCGCCCAAAGGTCAGGAACAAGAGCGGCGCGGTGTCGCTGGTGACCACTACGTCTTCAAGGTAGCTGGGGCGAGTGCCACCCGCGGCGACGATCTTGACGGCGTCGAAGCCGTTGCTCGGAAGGCAAACGCCGCTACCCGCAGCATGGGCATCGCTTTTGCCGGATGCACGCTGCCGGGACAGACCGAGCCGCTATTCACCGTCGAGCCGGGGACTATGGAGGTCGGCATGGGCGTCCACGGAGAGCCCGGCATCCAGACCGCCGAGTTGCTACCGGCGAGCGGTATCGCGGAACTCCTAGTGGACGCGGTGATCGGAGACGCTCCAGAGGGAGCCGGAAGCAAGGCCGCCGTAATGCTCAACGGTCTCGGCAGCACAAAATACGAGGAGTTGTTTGTCTTGTTCCGAGACGTAAATCGGCTCCTCGAAAGTAATGGCATCGAAGTTCATCATCCGCTGGTCGGGGAGCTTGTCACCTCGCTGGACATGGCTGGATGCTCGCTCACATTGATGTGGCTCGACGATGAATTGCAAGAGCTGCATGACGCGCCCGCCGCGACACCCGCGTTTACGCAAGGCAGCATCGAACTGCCCCAAACCTCGGGCAACGGTGCGTCCAGTTCGGCACCCACGCCAACGGCGAATTCCTCTAGTGAAGACGACGAAGAGACGGAGAGTGGCGCGGTCGCCCTGGATGCGTTGGAGCGTGGGCTGGCGGCTCTGACGGAATCCGAGGACGAGTTGGGCAAGCTGGATGCGGCTGCGGGGGATGGGGATCACGGTTCGGGGATGGTCCGTGGAATGACCGCCGCTGTGGATGCCGGCCGAGGTGGAGGTACTGCTGGCACTGTGCTCACGCGGGCCGGGACGGCATTCTCGGGCGCGGCGGGTGGCGCGTCCGGGGCGCTTTATGGAGCCTGGATCTCATCCATCGGTCAATCTCTCGGGAATAACGATAAACCCTCCACCGAAGACCTTCACGAAGCTCTCAAATCTTCACTCTCGACGCTGGAACAACTCGGAAAAGCCAAACCCGGCGACAAGACCATGATCGACACTCTAGAACCATTCATCCGCTCCTTCGGCGAAGCCGCTAATGGAGAAGCCTCACCCGCCGATGCCTGGGAGCAGGCGATGCCCGCCGCCGAAAAAGGTGCGGAGTCTACAGCCAATATGGTCAGCACTCGTGGCCGGGCCGCAAAACTCGGAGAACGCAGCCGCGGCCACAAAGACCCCGGCGCGGTCTCAATGCTCTACGTGCTACGGGCGGCGGGCGAAGCGCTTTCGGAGAAACCATGACCCGTAGAGATACTCAAAACTCCGCAGCACGCCTCAAAGTTCCCGACCGCCTCTACGACGGCTACGTCTTCGATCTGGACGGGACAATCTACCTCGGAGACGAATTACTCCCCGGTGCGAAACGCCTCGTCGAAACCCTGCGCGACAACGGTAAGAAAGTAGTCTTCCTCTCCAACAACCCGACCAAAGACCCGCAGATGTACTCCGAAAAACTGACAAAGCTCGGGCTACCGACGCCAAAAGAAGAGACCGTCAACACCGTCGTCACCATGACCCAGTGGCTCTTGCAGAATCATCCAGATGCGGTCGTCTACCCTATCGCTGAAGAGCCGCTGAAGAATGCGTTGCGCGATGCGGGGATAAAGATGTCCGAGGAAGCGGCAGAGATAGATATAGTCATCGCTTCGTATGATCGGACGTTCGAGTACAGGAAACTTCAGATCGCCTTTGATGCCATCTGGTTTCACAAGCGGGCCATCCTCGTGACCACGAATCCGGATCGATACTGTCCGTTCCCTGGAGGAAGGGGCGAGCCCGACGCGGCATCCATCGTCGCGGCTATCGAGGCGTGTACGGGGGCGAAGTGTCAGGTCAACACTGGGAAGCCGGACCCGATCATGCTTCAAACGATAACCGAGATGGTCGGCCTCGACCCGGCGGAATGCGTGATGACCGGTGACCGTCTTTACACTGAGATACGGATGGCTCTCGACGCTGGAATGCCTTCAGCCGTCGTCTTTACCGGCGAAACGACCCCGGAGATGCTGGCCGATGAATCGGGAGAGAATCTACCCGAGTTTGTCCTCGACCGCATAGACAAACTGATACCGCAGAAGATGTGGGAGGAGCTTGGCTGGAGCGCCGACGATGAATGAATCTCGGTATTTACGGGTACACGAAATGTACTCCAATAGTGAACGGGAGTAATACATGACGGAGAGCAAGATCCAATCAGCCCTAGAAAAGGCCACCGACACCCAACACGTGATCATAGGAGAAGATGTACTCCCCTCGGTAAACGACATCTTCACCGACAGCTTCGGTGACGCTAAGGCGGTTATCGTTACAGACGAAACCGAGTTCGAGGTAGCGGGTCGTGAGGTCCAGAGATTCCTGGAGGAAGCCGGACGCGAGACCGTGGAACCATATGTCTTCCCGAGTGATCCACCGCTGTACGCGGATTACGCGAGCATCGAGAAGCTTATTGAATCGTTGCGCGAGCACGAGGCGATACCGGTCGCTGTTGGTTCGGGTACGCTAAACGACATCGCCAAACGAGCCGCTTACGAGTGCGACCGTCCTTATATGAACGTCGCGACCGCCGCCTCGATGGATGGCTACACAGCCTTCGGGGCTTCCATTGAGTACGAGGGGGCCAAGCAGACATTGACGTGTCCCGCACCGCGGGCTGTGCTGGCGGATGTGGGAGTTTTGGTGGGGGCTCCACAGGATATGACCGCCGCCGGTTACGCCGATCTGCTCGGCAAGGTCACTGCCGGGGCGGATTGGTTGATCGCCGATGCGTTAGGAATCGAGAAGATACATCAGGTTGGTTGGGATCTCGTGCAGGAAGATCTAAGATCCTGGATTTCTAGACCCAAAGAGTTACGCGAAGGCGACGGGGACGCGATGGACGGCCTGATCGAAGGTCTCGTGATGTCCGGCCTCTCCATCCAGGCGTACCAATCCTCTCGAACGGCTTCCGGCGCGGAGCACCAATTCAGTCACCTCTGGGAAGGAGAAGGTCTGGGTCGCGACCGAAATCCGCCGCTCTCTCACGGCTTCAAGGTCGGACTAGGTTCCATCGCCATCGCCGCCCTCTACGAGTGCGTGCTGGACCGCGACTTGGCGAACCTGGACGTAGAAGCTATCAAGAGTGAGTGGCCCTCAGACGAAGAGGTTGAAGAGAGAGTACGGGCGGCTCACAATCCGCCGCTCGAAGATCCAGCCGTAAAGCAGGCTCTGGCCAAGCACCTGAGCGTGAACGAACTAGACGAGCGTCTGAAAACCATCCAACAGGTTTGGCCGGAGCTGCGCGAGAAGGTGCGGGAACAGTTGATGTCAGCGGCGGAGTTGCGGGAGATGTTGAGGGAGGCTGGTTGTCCGACGAGTCCCGAGGAGATCGGGCTGAGCAGCGAAGACTTCAAGGCCACATATCGGAGAGCGCAGATGATCCGGAGTCGTTACACG
>JBGTDE010000256.1:0-3903 GCA_041748475.1 Rubrobacteraceae bacterium
GCCGTTCTTCGAGGGGCATTTTCCAGAATATCCCGTGATGCCGGGGGTTTTGATCGTCGAGGCGATGGCCCAGGTTGGGGCGGTGGGTGTGATGGCTGTCGAAGAGTATCAGCAGAAGCTAGCGCTCTTCGCCGGGATAGATGGAGTCCGGTTTCGGCGGCAAGTCGTACCGGGTGATGTGCTTCGCATGGAGGTCGAAATATCACGTTTGAAGGGTCAGATCGGGCGCGGGAAAGGCCGAGCGACGGTGAATGGCGAACGAGTATGCGAGGCTGACCTCATGTTCGCCTTCGCGGACAAGGAGCAGGCATGATCGAAGCCGGAAGAGTAGCCGTCGTTACGGGTGGTGGACGAGGCATCGGCCGCGCCATCGCAGTTCGTCTGGCGAAAGAAGGCGCGAACATCGCGATCTCATACCGATCCAACGATGCCGCCGCCGAAGAGACCGCCGAGTCCGTCCGGGCCGAAGGCGCAAAGTGCGAATTGTTCAAAGGCGACGTGGCCTCACCGGAAGATGTCGAATCGCTCGTCAAAGGAACCCAGGAAGCGTTTGGGCGGCTGGATATCCTGGTCAACAACGCAGGTACCACGCGAGACAACCTGATGTTGCGGATGAAAGAAGAGGAGTTCGACGAGGTTATCCAGACCAACCTCAAGGGGACTTATCTGTGTACGCGGGCCGTTCTGCGGGGGATGGTTCGGGCTCGGTGGGGTCGTATTGTCAATGTGTCGTCGGTGGTTGGTATATCGGGGAACGCCGGTCAGGCCAATTATGCAGCGTCCAAGGCTGGGATCATCGGTCTGACGAAGAGTGTTGCGAGGGAGGTCGCGGCGCGAGGTATTACAGTGAATGCTGTGGCGCCAGGGTACGTCGAGACCGAGTTGACGGGTGGATTGTCCGATGAGATCAAGGGCCAGATTCGGTCTCAGGTTCCTGCGGGACGTTTCGGTGAGCCGGAAGACGTGTCGGAGGCCGTCGCGTTTCTGGTTGGTGAGGGTGCAGGGTACGTCACGGGACAGACTTTGACCGTCGACGGCGGGATGGTTATGCAGTAGTTGAAATTGCGCTACACTACGCGCTATCTTCGGTGGAGGATAGATAAGAACCTGCGCCGAAAGTGGAGGACTAAGAGAGGAGAGATAGTATGACGCGAGACGAGGTACTGACGAAGATACAGGAGATAGCCGCCGACAGGCTCGGGGTGGACGAGAGTGATGTCGTCCCGGAGGCATCGTTCCGAGAGGATCTTGAAGCGGATTCCCTGGATCTCGTAGAGCTCATCATGGAGCTCGAAGAGCAGTTCGGAATGGAGATCCCGGACGAAGAAGCCGAGAAGATCACGACCGTCGAAGAGGCCGTTAACTACGTGCAGGAGAACCAGGCGGCGTGACGGAAGGCCGTTCAGAGGGTAGGGGTCGCGCTGTAATAACCGGTATGGGAGCGGTTACGCCGCTCGGCACCGGCACCGAGGCGTTCTGGGACGCGGCGCTCCACGGAAAGAGCGGGATCGGAGACATTACGCTCTTCGACTCGTCGCCCTTTCCATCCCACATAGCGGGCGAGTGCTCGGACTTCGACCCGACGGACTTCATGACTAAGAAGACATCCCGGCGCATGGACCGCTACGCCCAACTCGGGATCGCCGCCGGTCTGGAAGCTGCCGAGAATGCGGGTCTATCAGATGTTTTGCAGAACAACGCGGAGCGCGTCGCCATCGTCGTTGGCAGCGGCATCGGTGGTCTGACTACCTGGGAGCGCGAGTACGCGGTTCTTCAGGAGCGCGGTCCGGGACGGGTTAGCCCATTCTTGATCCCGATGATGGTCCCGAACATGGCCGCTGGTCAACTCGCGATCATGCTTGGCGCTAAGGGACCGTCGCAATGTCCGGTCCTCGCCTGCGCCACGGGTGGCGAAGCCATCGCAGAGGGACTGGAACTCATCCGAACGGGCGATGCCGACGTGGTGATAGCTGGTTCTTGTGAAGCCCCGATCACACCACTCAGCATGGCTGGATTTTGCGCCATCCGCGCAATATCAACCCGAAACGAAGAACCTCAAAAGGCGAGCCGCCCGTTCGACGCGGGCCGCGATGGTTTCGTAATGGCCGAAGGCGCTGGGGCGGTAGTCCTGGAAAGCGCCGAGCACGCCGAACGCCGAGGAGCCACTCCAATTGCCGCCGTAGCGGGATACGCTCGAACGACGGACGCTTACCACGTCACGGCCCCCGATGCCGAAGGCCGGGGAGTCGAGCGGGCGATGCGTCTGGCCCTAAAGGATTCAGGTCTCGCGGCTGAGGACATTGGTCATGTCAACGCCCACGCGACCTCTACGCCCACGGGTGACGGACCTGAAACGAAAGCCATCTCACGGCTCGTGCCTAACGCTGCGGTATCCGCAACGAAGTCCATGATGGGACACTCCTTTGGAGCCGTTGGCTCGATTGAGGGAATAATGTGCGCGTTGGCGATAAACCAGAAGGTATTGCCGCCGACGATCAACCTGGAGACTGTCGCCGATGACTGTGAGAAGCTGGATTACGTAGCCGGAGAAGCTCGGGAAGCACCGGGTCTGAAGGCCGCATTCTCCAACTCTATGGGCTTTGGCGGGCATAATTTGGTGGTAGCGTTCACGGAAGTAGAATAGAATCATCACGAGATGTCTATAAGAGACCTCATACTGATCCTACCGGAGCCGTTAAGGCGGCGATCACTCACGCATCCGAGCGTTGCCGATCCGTATGAATCGAACGGTCGGTTGGAGTTTCTGGGCGATTCCGTTTTGAATAACAGGGTTGCGGAGTTGGTGTTTCATGGGTATCCGGAGCTTTTGGAAGGGGACCTCACGCGCATCCGGGCTCATCTGGTTCGAAAATCGTTTCTGTCAAGCGTTGGCCGAAGCGAGGGTATCGAGGAGATCATCGAAACTTCGGTTATAAACGACTCCGTCATCGCGGATACCGTCGAAGCCATAATCGGGGCGGCTTACTTGATCGACAAGGATCTCGTCTTCGAGACCATCGACGCGATCTTCAACCCCGCCGAGATCGACACCGACGAACTCCGGGACTGGAAGACTCTTCTCCAGGAAACCTTGCAAGCGGATGGATTGCGCCCGATATACCGCGTCCTAGCAAAACACGGTCCGCCACACCTACCGAGTTTCACCTCAGCCGTCTCAGTCGATGGCGACGAAGTGGCAACCGGCGAAGGAAGCTCTATCAAAGATAGCGAGCAAACCGCCGCCCGAGCCGCCCTGGAAATCCTCGGCATCCGCCCCGTACCACGCTCGCACGTCGAAGTTCACGTCGGCGCATAACAAACTTACAAAGAGACATAGCAACTGACGTTTTACTGACTAGCTGTTATAGAACCGAGAAATCCGTAGAATGACGCATTGATGGTTCTGTCGGCTGTTTACATCAAAGGATTCAAGACTTTCGCTCGACCGGTTCGGATGCCGCTCGAAGGTGGGGTTACGGCTATTGTCGGGCCGAACGGTTCCGGTAAGAGCAACGTCACAGATGCGGTCTTATTCGCGCTCGGGGAGCAGAGCGCGGGGGTTCTGAGGGCGGGTTCGATGAACGATTTGATCTTCTCTGGATCCGATTCCCTTCCCGCTGCCGCTGCCGCTGAAGTCACTTTGGTCTTCGACAATGAATCCGGCGACATCTCCTTGCCTTACGAGGAAGTCTCGGTGACGCGCCGAATCTCGCGTGAGGGAGAGACGGAGTACCGGATCAACGGTGCTCGCAGCCGTCTCTCGGACGTACGGGCGGTCGCCGGGGAAGCGGGCCTCGGGCGGCACAGCATACTGCGGCAAGGCTCCGTGGACGCCATCGTTTCTGGCGGAGCGGGCGCGTGTCGTCTGGCTCTTGAGGAGGCCGCTGGTCTCGGTGTCTATCG
>JBGTDE010000257.1:0-3757 GCA_041748475.1 Rubrobacteraceae bacterium
CGATCTATTCGAGTCCGAGGCTGCGAAGCGGGTTTGAAGGCTGTGCTGTCGAGACTGGATCCTCACGCCCAGAGACTTTCGATCGGCATTGGTTGGATCAGCCTGAGTATCGGACTTGCTCTCACGTTGGCACCCGTCGGAGCTGCCAAATTTCTGGGATGGGAGCGCCGCGAGCGGTCGGCGAGGCTCGTCGGCGCGGCTGATCTCATCATCGGCACGGGTTTGCTCATGTCCCCTCGACGCTCAAGGTGGATGCTGGCTCGTGCGACTCTAAACGCTGTGATTGGCGCGATCTACGCTCGGGCTCTGGCGGACTCCACGCCGCGTCGTAAACGCGCTGTCGGAGGTGTATGCCTTATGATCGGCCTGACCGCGAACGATTACCTTCTCTCGCGGCGACTGCAGGAAGCCGAAGCCTCGTATAATCTCACCGACATTTAGTAGAACTTTCCGTACTTTGTTCCACAACCCGAAAGGGGATACCGTGGCATTCCCAGATCAGAGACTCCGACGTACCCGTAGCACCGCAGCCCTACGCGGGCTAGTTCGTGAGACGCACCTAGCCCCAGGTGACTTCATCTATCCCATCTTCGTGGCCGCTGGTGAGGATGTAAAGAACCCCATCTCATCCATGCCGGGTATCTTCCAACTCTCCATAAACCACGCCGTTGCCGAAGCTCAACGAGCGTACTCTCTCGGCATCCCCGGTGTCCTGTTGTTTGGTATCCCGGAGGAGAAGGATGAGGCCGCCAGTGGGGCTTACGATGCCGAGGGTATAGTGCAGCTTGCGACTCGTGCGATCAAGGACGCGGTGCCGGAGCTTCTGGTCGTTACGGATGTATGTCTATGCGAATACATGAGCCACGGACATTGCGGGGTCGTTGAGAAGGAGACGGGGGAGGTTCTGAACGATGTGAGCCTGGAGCTTCTGGCGCGGACGGCATCCTCGCATGCCGAGGCTGGAGCGGACATAGTTGCGCCTTCGGACATGATGGACGGACGGGTGGCGGCTATTCGGGCCGACCTCGACCGGGAGGGGTTCGAGAACATGCCCATAATGGCCTACGCGGCCAAGTACGCTTCCGCCTTCTACGGGCCGTTCCGTGAGGCTGCCGAGAGCGCGCCCCAGTTCGGTGACCGGCGATCGTACCAGATGGACCCGGCCAACGCTCGCGAAGCTTTGCTCGAAACACAATTAGATGCCGAGGAAGGCGCTGACATCGTGATGGTCAAGCCCGCGTTGCCTTATCTCGACGTGCTACGGCGGGTACGAGAGACCACGGATCTTCCAGTAGCCGCCTACAACGTCAGCGGCGAGTACTCCATGATAAAAGCCGCCGCCGGAAATGGCTGGCTGGACGAAGAACGGGCTGTAATGGAGGCATTGACGGGCATAAAACGGGCCGGAGCCGACATCATCATCTCGTACCACGCGCCCGATGTCGCAGGGTGGCTTCAGTAGGTTCTTTAGCACGAGGATGAGCAACTGGGCGAGGGCATAGCCTGCGAGAGGGAAGATCGATTTGGACCGAGCTTGGATCCAGCTTCCGACCACGTCCATAGATATCGTCGTGCCCTGAAGAATACTATCCTGCCGAAGAATCTCGCGAAGTGACGGAACCAAACTTCGTTTGCGGTAGAATATCCGACCGATTGAGGGCGATAAATTGGAAGCATCCGGGTGTCTACTGTAAGCTCGTACACCACGCTATCGGGGGCGGCAAGTTATAAAAGAGACAGTTTCGAGAGGAGTTCATAGGTTTTGCGCGGCACAAACCCCAGAGAACTACTAGCGCTCGACCGTTCCGCTCGCCTCATGGAACGAGCCGTCAAGGTGATGCCCGGCGGCGTGAACAGTCCCGTCCGAGCGTTCCGGTCGGTTGGTGGCGACCCGCTGTTTATGCAACGTGGCCAGGACTCGCGCATCTTCGACATGGACGAGAATTCTTATATCGACTACGTGATGAGCTACGGGCCTCTGGTCCTCGGTCACGCTTATCCAGAAGTTGTCGATGCCATCGAGGAGACCGCCCGCAAGGGTACAACGTTCGGGGCGCCGACGGAACTCGAAGTAGCGATGGCCGAGCTTGTCTGCGAAGCGGTTCCTTCGGTGGAGATGGTAAGGATGACAAACTCCGGCACCGAGGCTACTATGAGCGCGATCCGGGCCGCCCGAGGATACACGCGCCGCGAGCGCATCTTGAAATTTGACGGCAACTATCACGGTCACGGAGACTCCTTGCTAGTCTCTGCAGGCTCCGGGGTGGCGACGCTCGGATTGCCCGATAGTCCTGGTGTAACGAAGGGTGCGGCGAAGGATACTGCGGTCTTGCCGTACAATGATTTCGAAGCCGTGCGGGAGTTGTTCGAGCGCGAGGGCGAGGAGTTTGCAGCCCTGATCCTTGAACCCGTTGGGGGCAACATGGGATGCGTCCCGCCTGTCGACGGATACCTGGAAGGTTTGCGAGAGTTGACGGAGCGTTACGGAATAGTCTTGATCTTCGACGAAGTAATGACTGGCTTCCGGCTGGCTCGCGGCGGTGCTCAAGAACTCTACGGCGTCACCCCGGATATGACGTGCCTCGGCAAGATCATCGGTGGCGGACTCCCGGTGGGGGCATACGGCGGCAAACGCGAGATCATGGAACTCATAGCCCCATCCGGCCCCATCTACCAAGCCGGTACACTCTCTGGAAATCCTCTGGCGATGGCCGCCGGACTAGCCACCCTCAAAGCAGTAAGCGAACCGGGGTTCCACGAAGGACTCGACGCGCTGGGCGAGCGTTGGCGCGAAGGAATGAACGAAGCCGCCTCCACCGGAGATCGACCGTTCAGTATCAACCAAGTTGGTTCGATGGTGAGCATCTTCTTTACGGATGGGCCTGTAACGGACTTCGCCTCAGCCGCCCTGTCGGATACGGATGTTTTCAAGGATTTCTTCTGGCACATGCTGTCGCGGGGCGTTTACCTCGCGCCGAGTCAATACGAAGCCGGTTTCATCTCGGTGGCTCACACTCAAGAGGATCTGGATCTCACTTTCGAGGCTGCGGCGGAATGGTTTGCGGGACGCGCCTGATGGATCCAGTCGCACGTCGGACACCGGAGATTTCGTTGGAGAGAGTGTTTCTGCGGGCCGTCGTGGAGCTGCCCGAGGATGATGGGCGAGGTTCGGTCGTGGCCGAGGCTTTGCGTCATTTGCAGCAGGGGTTCGACTCCCACTACGCTTCGACTTTCGACGATGCTACGGATGTCGAGATTCTCGAAGGTGACAACTCCTACGCGCTGGCCGTCGAAACCATAGCGAGGTTAGAAGAGCCCGAGTTCGTGGCGGTGGCGAGCCGTATGATCCGGGACGGAGCAGGCGCCGTATCAGCCGGGAAGAACGTGACCCTGGAGCTCTGGACTCCGCATCTAGCGGACCTACTAGGGATAATTTCGACGGAGAGTTCCGCAGCATCTGAGGAGCGCGTCCGGGAAGCGGCCCGAAAGGTTGGCGATGAGCGAAACGCCTAGAGTTTCTGGAGCACGGAAGCTACCGACCGGCGAAGCTCGCGCCCATCAAGTGCGCGAGATGTTCGACCGCATCGCGGGCCGTTACGAACTTCTGAATACGCTGACGAGCTTTGGGTTGAATCGGCTGTGGAATCGGTCCATCGTGCGGGCGAGTGGGCTGAAGCCTGGGGGACGGGCTCTGGATCTCGCGTGCGGAACCGGCAGTGTTACACGGGCGCTGGCCGCGCGTGTTGGTCTGTCGGGA
>JBGTDE010000258.1:0-2559 GCA_041748475.1 Rubrobacteraceae bacterium
TTGGGCTCGGAGCGGCGCTGTATTACTTGTTCGTCAGGCTAAAGGATGTGGGACGATGATCCCCTTGCGGAAGCTTGCTGCTCAGGGATTCCTGGCTATGGCGGCAGTGACGTTGCCGGTAGCGGCGGCGGTCTACCTCTACTTCGGCGCGACGAGCGCGGGGGCGTTCGCTTATGGGGTCGGAGTTGGGGTGGTGGTCTTTACGGCTATCGCGCTGACGGTATCGCTGATAATGGGGCCGACATCCAGTGGGCGGATGCTTCTTGGAGCGATCGTGTACATGGGGCGGCTAGGTTTCGCGGCTCTGGCAATCGGCGTGCCGGTGGCGCTAGCGGACTGGTCCATAGCTTGGATATTCTGCGGGTTTGCCGTAGTGTATGCTGTCGAGAACGTTACGGTTCTGGTGGTATTGGGAAAGTCGGGTAGTTCCGTGGCTGAGTGGCGGAGCGAGATCAGGGAACGGAGGATCGAAGCTTGAACATGGCGCTCACTTTAGCGCAAGTAAGAGGCGAAGAACTGCGCAAGGAGATCATCCACACCTTCGAGTCGGGGCAGAATGTGTACGTCGAGTTGTCGCTGTTCGGGCTGGATATCTCCATAACAAAGGCTGTAGTTTGGCTGTGGATCGGGAGCGTCGTTACGTTCTTGGTGCTGTTTCTTGGCAGTCGGGCATTGAAGAATCGCCCCGGCGCGTATCAGGTTATAGTCGAAGAGATCTACGGTTTCGGAGCCAACAGCCTGGCCGGACAGATGGGCGAAGGGGGCAAAAAGTGGTTTCCTTACACGCTCTCGCTATTTGTCTTCTTGCTGGTTCTCAACTTGATGGGGCTAATCCCCAACAGCTACCCGGTTACGAGTAGTATCTCGTTCACGTTGGTGCTTGCTTTGCTGACGTTCGGTCTTGCGCAGTATCAGGGGATAAGGAGCAACGGCGCGGGACGCTATGTCGCGGCGTTCGTTCCACCAAACTTGCCGCTCAAAATATTCTTCGTGCCGTTCATGTTCGTGATCGAGGTGATCTCGGAGCTTTCCAAGCCGCTTACGTTGGCGATGCGGCTATACGCGAACATTCTGGCTGGTCACTTGCTCATTTTCATATTCCTGAGCTTTATCTTGTACTCTGGCACTCCGGCGCTCGCGCTGTTCTCGGTTCCGGCGGCGGTTGTGTTGTTCGCGTTCGAGGTCTTTGTCGCCGTGCTGCAAGCGTATATTTTCGCTATCCTTACGCAGGTTTATATCGAGATAGCGATGTACCGTCAGGAACACTAGTAAATCGTGCACAAAAAATCGAGAGGAGAAAGTTAGATGGAAATTTTGGCAATGATTCAGCCGTTGTTGGTGCTACTTCAGGGGAGTGATCAGACGTACTTGATCGGCTTCGGGGTAGCGGCGGGTACGGCGGTTATCGGGTCGGGGATCGGGATGGGTTATCTGTTTGGCCAGACTATCGCGTCGATTCACCGTCAGCCGGAGGCTTTCGAGCTCTCCCGGACGTGGTTGTTCGTAGGCATCGGGCTCGTCGAGGCGCAGGCTCTGTTCGGCCTGGCCTTCGCGCTGCTCATCGGATTGCAGATCTTCTAGCCGAGTCTCAGAAGTCTAGATAAGGAGAACGTATGCTGGACGAGACCGGTATTTTCGACATATTCAGTACGAGCCTGATGTTCTGGGAGATCGTCGCTTTCATTATTCTGCTTTTCTTGCTCTCTCGGTATGTTTACCCGCCACTGCGGGATCAGATCAACCGCCGCCAGCGTGAGATCGAGGGCTCTATCGACGAAGCCGAAAAGACTCGCGCCGAAGCCCGCGAGCTGCTTGCCGAGTACCGCAAGCAGATGGATGAAGCCCGTGGTGAGTCGCGGCGTATTCTGGATGAAGCTCGCAAGCAAGGCGACGCGCAGCGCGAGCGGACAAAGAAAGAAGCTCGTGAGGAGGGTGACCGCATTATCCAGCGGGCTAAGGATGAGATTGGACGCGAGCGCGAAGCCGCCGTCCGTGACGTGCGTCGCGAAGTCGCCGGGATGGTCATACAGGCATCCGAGCAGGTAATCGGCAAGAAGCTCGACGGCGACGATCACGAGCGGCTTATAGGACAGGCTCTCGACGATCTCGAAGCCGAGGTCGGCGCGTCCGCAGGTGCTTCCTCGGGCAACGGCGGTAGGAACATTTGAGCGCGGGTTCGACATACGCGGGCGCTCTCTTTGAGGCTACCAAAGAGAAGGATGCGTTGGAGGGTGTGCTCGAAGACTTGCGGGAGTTTGTGGGTGCTTTGAGGGAGAACGAGGAATTGCGTTTGTTCTTCTACGGAGGCCAGATCCCGGAGCGTCAGAAGCGCGACGCTCTCGAAGGTCTTACTCAGGACATGAATGGTACGACAACCAACTTCCTAAAGGTGCTCGTGGACAACGGGCGGGAAGAGTTGATCGAAGACGTAACCCGCAACTACGAAGATCTCGTCAAGGAGCACATGGGCCGTGTGGAGGTCGAAGTTACCACAGCGGTCGAGTTATCCGGCGAGGTTTTGGATCGAATCAAGGACAGGATCGGGCGTATGCTCGAAGG
>JBGTDE010000259.1:0-4354 GCA_041748475.1 Rubrobacteraceae bacterium
TCTTCTGGATGGTGGCGAGGCTAGCATCGCGGATCGCATCGTCCCCTATACGGTTTTCATGGACCCGCAACTAGGACGGGTGGGCCTGAGCGAATCGGAGGCCGAAGAGCAAGGCCGCGCCGTCAGGGTGGCGACGATGCCGATGTCGTCCGTCGCGCGTGCGTTGGAGTACGACGAGAGCCGGGGCATGATGAAAGCTGTTGTGGATGCGGAATCTGGGGAGATATTAGGCGCGGCGATACTCGGGATGGAGGGTGGTGAGATCATGTCCATGATCCACGTAGCCATGTTGGGCAAGCTCGACTACTCCGCCCTACGCGACGCGCCTTTCGCCCACCCAACCCTCGCCGAATCCTTCAACAACCTTTTCACGAAATTCGAGGATTAACGAGTGATACAAGCCAGTCGGAGATTGAACCATCGGAGCCTGCGACGGTTGTCCTCCAACGGTTGGAGGTGCGTTCGTAGTTTGCGCCTTGTGTGACATTTAATTTATATGTAATGATTTGTGGGTGCGCGGCGAGATAGTATCCGTATTGAGAGAGATAGCCGTGACTGCGTATACGCTTCGCGCCGACGCACAAGGAGGATATTTGTGGAACATACCGAGGACCGTTCGAACATCGGCACTCTAGGGGCAGGGATCGCGCTTTTGGCTTTAGGCACTGCCGGCATCCACCTCTATCTGTTCCTGATCGAAGGCTTTCTTGGAAACGGTAAGATGTTGGCGATCTACCAGTTCTTGTTTGTCGGCAACGTTCTGGCTTACGTGTCCCTCGCCGCCGTTCTGCTTTTGCCTCTCAATCCGCTGGCGCGGGTCCGCTCCTTCGTGCGCGTGCTGCTGATCTCGATAGCCGTCGCCTCCATCGCGTCCTATTTCTACGTGGGAGTGCTCGATGCCGTGGGCCATACCGACAAAGTCATCGAAGTCCTGCTCATCTTGCTAGTGACGGTGGACGCGGCTACGTCCGGCTCCGAAAAAGACCTCGCCGGGCGGTTCGCGGGCGGAGCTCTCGGCGCGGTCGTACAGTTGGTGGTCGGCGTTGTGGTGGGAGTAGTGATGTTCCTGGCCCTGACCCCGCTGATGGTTTGAGGAACCGCGATCGACGGCAATCCGAATGAACAATGAAAGTTAGTATCTTGCACTTCGAGGAGAACGGTAAGTGAATCACCTTTACTTTCGACGAGCGTTCGCCCTGATGGTGCTCGCGACCGTCCTGCTCGTACCCGTGGGCTGTGGGTCAGACGAGGGAGTCCGGAATCGGGACTCACCAAAACAAGACGAACCGAAACGAGACGCTGCGGACAAGCCGCCACCCGCTCCGGAACCGGCCAAAACGCCGCAGCTCGAAGAGAAGCCCGCTGGCAGGGTCGTCGAAGTCGGCAACGCGCCGGAAGGGTTGGCGGCGGACCCCGAGACAGGATTAGTAGCGGTGGCTCTGCGCAAGCCGAACAAGCTCGCGTTGGTCGACGGCGAGAGTGGGAAGATCGTGCGAGAGGTGGAGCTACCGGGGTCGGCCCGGCATCTAGATCTCGCCGCCCCCGGCGGCCCGGTGCTCGTGCCGGTCGAAAGCTCTGATTCCCTCGTTCAAGTCGACCTGCCGGATGGAGAGATTTTGGAGGAGACCCCGGTAGGAGATTTCCCACACGCCGCCGCCGCGTCGAACGGTCGGATCGTCGTCGCCAACGAGAAAGGAGACTCGGCCTCAATCATCGAAGCCGGACAAGAGATCGAGAAGATAGAGACCCCGCTTCAGCCTGGCGGGGTTGCGGCGACGGACGGCGGTCTGGTCGGCGTAGTGGGCGTCCGAGGCTTGACGATGGAGGTTTTCAATACGGAGACTTTGAAATCGTTGGGCGGCGTGGACGCTGGCGAGGGACCGACCCACGTGAAGGCTGGCCCCAAGAACCGTTTGTACGTAGCGGACACGCGCGGCGACGCCATTCTCGTCTACGACACGAGCCCGGAGCCGAAGAGGATCCAACGCCTGACCCTTCCCGGCTCGCCTTATGGGATAGCCGTCGACAACGAGCGCAACCATCTGTGGATCACGCTCACGGCCAAACAGCAAGTGGTTCAGTTCGCGCTCGAAGGCGACTCGCTGCGTGAGATTTCACGCTACACCACCGTCCGTCAGCCGAACACCGTCGCCGTCGACCCGGCCAGCGGTCGCGTCTTCGTCGCCAGCAGGTCCGAGGACCAACTGCAGATCCTCGAACCGCAATGAACCAGACTAAAGCCCAGAGTTTTGCCGCCATAAAGCGTGCGATGGAGCCTGTTGTCTACTTCTATATGCCCAACGCTTCCGGCAATTGCGCCAAGCTCTCCAGGACGAGGTCAGGTCGTGCGAGTAGCTTCGCTCCGGACCTGTACCTGCCAGTCTCGACGAGAATTGCATGCAGGCCAGCGGCCTGGGCTCCACCGATGTCCAGCTCCGGGTCGTCCCCGACCATGGCGACCGTGACGGGAGGTAAACCGATGTCTCGCAGCGCAAGCTCGAAAAAGGCGCGTTCGGGCTTACCAACGGTGATGGCGACCTTGCCGCTAGCGTACTCAAGGGCGGACACAAACGGTCCTGCGTCCAGGGCAAATTCTCCGCCGGCCCTTTGCCAGTAGCGGTTCTTCGACAGAGCGACAAGCTTCGCGCCAGCCATCAGATGTCGGAAAGCTGTGTCGAGGCGACCATAGGTAAAGCCTTCACCCACGTTCCCCACTAGCACGCAGTCCGGAGAGTCGTAGTTTATCGGGACGTCCTCCAGGTCTTCCAGGAGGATTTCTTCGACCAGCGGGAAGCAACTCAGTCCCTTGACCTTCAGCTTCTCCGCCACGGCGGTGGCGGGGGTGAGGATCCAACCTTCCCTCACGCCGAACCCGAGGCTCTCCAGGTGGGCGGAGATCATTCGCCGAGACATGTGAGTGGCGTTGGTCACGAAACGGTAGGCGATCTCAGCCCGGTCCAGGCGCTCTAATGCCTCGCGGGCGCCCTCCACGGGACCGTCGTTCGTGTAGAGGGTTCCGTCCAGATCTATGAGTAATCCCGCGACTCGCACCGTCTAATGATACCCCGAGCTCCGACTTATAGTGAATGTCCTCAGCCAGGGTCACGTCGCCAAGAGATCTATAAAACTGCGGAAGGGTCCCTCCGAGGGACTCTTTTACTTCTCCAACAAACATGATCCGCGAGGCTCCACAAACTCTTCATGCTGTTAGTTTCTTACAACTTCCCAAAAGTGCCGTGTTTCGCTTGCATCGCGTATGGCATACGGTATAGAGTGAGAGTCTAACGGGAATGGGAAGGAGAGGCTTATGACCGAGTCGCAAGGACACCAAGAGGGCCACGCCTGTCAGGGGCCGGGATACGCATCGCCCGAGGAGGCCATGAATGCGGAGCCCGAGAAGACACTTTACACCGTCGCCCTGTACGTCGGGACGGATATTGAGGAGCCGGACTACCTGGCAACGGTTGATGTAGACCCGGACTCCCCTACCTACTCGCAGGTGGTTCACCGCACACCGATGCCGAACCTCGGGGATGAGTTGCACCACTTTGGCTGGAATGCCTGTAGCTCGTGCCACGACGAAGAAGGTAAGGAGCGTCGCTATTTGGTGGTGCCGGGGCAGCGTTCCAGCCGCATCCACATCATCGACACAGCCGACGAGCGGGCGCCCAGGCTCCACAAGGTCGTAGAGCCCGAGAAGGTCGTGGAGAAGACCAATCTCACTGCTCCCCACACCGTTCATTGTCTGGCCGACGGGCACGTCATGATCTCCATGCTCGGCGACAGCAAGGGCGATGGCCCCGGCGGTTTCCTCCTGCTCGACGGGAACTTTGATGTCGTTGGACGTTGGGAGAACGACATGGACGGCATGCGGTTCAACTACGACTTCTGGTATCAGCCGCGCCACAACGTCATGGTCAGCAGCGAGTGGGCCGCCCCGAACACCTATCAAAGAGGCTTCGATCCCGCCGAGGTCGCCGATGGCAAGTACGGCACGCAGATCCACTTCTGGGACTGGGAGAAACGCGAGATAGAGCGCACCGTAGACCTCGGAGAAGAAGGTATGATCCCGCTCGAAGTCCGCTTCCACCACGATCCCGATAGCACCCACGGATTCGTCGGCGCGGCTTTGAGTTCAAACGTGATCCACTGGAGCAAAGAGAACGGAAGCTACCAGTTGGAGAAAGTCGTAGACGTTCCTTCAGTGGAGCTAGAAGGCTGGCCGATGCCACTTCCCGGCCTGATCACGGACATCTTGATCTCGATGGACGACCGTTTCCTCTACTTCTCCAACTGGCTGCACGGCGACCTCCGGCAGTACGATATCAGCGATCCTTCCAACCCTCGTCTTACC
>JBGTDE010000260.1:0-2087 GCA_041748475.1 Rubrobacteraceae bacterium
AGCAGCATAGCGGGTCTCTGGTTGGCGGGAAGATAGTCTTTTGAGGTTCTCTGGTGGATATAGACAACGCTAGAGACTAGCGTCGCCCAACCGACATAGTTGATGATCGGGACGCCCGAGTTTTCGTTGTCTCCGTCTATCTCGTTTGCGTAAGCTCCGTCCATATTCCATTCCCAGAGTCCGGTGTCGAGACCAGCGGGGTCGAGGATGAGATCCAGGCTCACCCCGACCATCGCGGCAACCGGCGGCAGCACGATACGTCTCTGTCTTTCATCCACCGGCAACCGCGCAAGCAAATTCTCCGCTACCGAGAGGGAGCCGTTAATAGCGCAATACCAGCCGAGCAGGATCCCAACTGGCACACCTGCAAAGCGGGGTCGTGTGCGGTGCCGCAGCAGTTTGAGGGGACCGACAGCGAGTAACTCGCCAATCGCCGGAAGCCCGATGGCTAGTGCCAGAAGCGAGAGGGCGTTGCGAGGGCCACGGTTCCGGATCGAGGCGGCCAGGCTCAAGGCGGCGCAAGCTGCGTTGCCGACAAGCACTGCCTTCGACAGTCTGGGGTCCGCGTCATCCACGGTTGCAGGATACACTGCCGGACGATGATGAAAAGCGAGGGCTGACGAACGGGGATTGTCACCGTAGAATAGCCTGATGTTAGGAAGACACGCAGAGCTAAAGGCGCAACTGCCGCTGGGGACGATCCTCTTCTATCAGGTCGGTACGTTCTTCGAGACCTTCGAGGAGGATGCCAAGAAGATCTCGCAGGCGCTCTCTATCCGACTAACGAGCCGCGAAGCCTCCGGCTACGATGGAGGCCGTGTCCCACTCGCTGGTGTACCGGCTCACTCCCTGCAAGAACACCTCGCTACGCTGTTGCGGAAAGGTCACACCGTAGCGGTTGCCGAGCAGCGACCGCATCCTGCGAAGCCCAAGCAATTCACGCGGGAAGTAACCCGGATACTCACACCCGGAACCGTCATAGAAGACAACGTGCTCTCCGCTGGAGAGGCGAACTATCTCGCGGCGTTCGTGGTGCGGGATGGGACGGCTGGTATCGCCGTGGTGGAGGCTTCGACAGGCGAATTTACGGGGACGGAGGTGCCGGAGGATCAACTCGCGGCGGAACTGGAGCGATGGTCGCCGAACGAGTTGGTTGTGCCAGAGCGAACCGCCGCAGAGAACCTGCCGAAAGTGCGGGCTACCGTAAGCTCCGCGCCGCGTTGGACGTTCGAGCCTTCGGCGGGGGAGCAGGCGTTAAAGAAGCATTTTCGGGTCTCTGGATTGAAGGGCTTCGGATTAGAGGAGAAGTCCGCGCTTGTTGGGGCGGCTGGGGCTTTGATCCAGTACCTGGGCTCCCTGCGGGGCGGGGCTGCTCCGGAGCAAATAGTGACGTTCCGGCCCTACGATCCGGGCTCCGGTATGGTCCTCGACGCCACCACCCGACGCAACCTCGGTCTGGACGACCTAATACAGACGATGGACCGAACAAAAACCCCGATGGGACAACGTGCCCTGCGCCGGTGGCTAGAACGCCCGCTCCTCGAAGTCGAGCGCATCGAACAGCGGCTTGCGGCGGTCGATGCTCTGGTGCCAGACTACATGCTGCGCGAAGAAGTGCGTGAGATCCTCGGCCGCATCCCGGATATAGAGCGGATCGCCACCCGCATCGTGCGCCTCTCCGCCTCGCCGAACGACCTTCTCTCCCTCAAAAGCGCCCTCGAAGCCATCGCCCCGCTAAAAGAAACACTCTCGCCCGCAGCGAAGGCCGTTTCGCTGCTGGAGCGAGTTCTCTCCGCGATGGAGGAGCCGCCGGGGGTCCGGGAGCTGATAGCCGTGGCGATCTCCGAGGAGCGCGGTGAGATCATCCGCGCCGGATACTCCTCTGAGCTTGACGAAGCCCGCGAGTTTCGCGACGGAGCCCACGACTGGCTCACCCGCTTCGAGGCCGACGAACGCCTCAAGACCGGCCTGAAAACCCTCAAAGTCGGCTACCGAGAGGGCGAAGGATACTTCATAGAAATCGCCGGAAAAGACACGGCTGCCGTGCCACCGGGCTACGAGCATCGCAAAGCGCTCAAGCATAATGC
>JBGTDE010000261.1:0-3570 GCA_041748475.1 Rubrobacteraceae bacterium
CGGCGAGCCTCGCATCGGGGAGGTAGGAGAGCTGGTGATAACGGAGCCGATGCCGTCCATGCCGATCTACTTCTGGGACGATGAGGGTGGAGAAAGATACCGGGAGAGTTACTTCGACATGTATCCCGGTGTTTGGCGGCACGGAGACTGGCTGCTCATAAAAGAGAATGGCTCGTGCGTCATCTACGGTCGCTCCGACTCCACTATTAACCGGGGAGGTGTGCGCATGGGAACAGCCGAAATATACTCTGCCGTAGAGAAAGTCGACGAAGTGGCCGAGAGCCTCGTGGTAGACGTAACCACCCCGGAAAAAGCCTACATGCCGCTCTTCGTTGTCCTCAAAGAAGGTGCGGAACTAACCGATGACCTCAAAAAACGGATAAATGTCCGTATACGAGAGGAGTGTTCGCCGCGCCACATACCAAATGAAATCTTTGCGGTCGAGGAGATCCCAAAGACTCTAAATGGTAAGAAGCTCGAAGTGCCGGTAAAGAAGATCCTCACCGGCACTCCACCAGAGGACGCCGCCAGCCGCGACTCCCTGCAGAATCCCGATATTCTGGATGACTACGCGGAACTGGCGCGGCGTCTTTAGGAAAGACATTTGACGCGGACTTTGGGCTGTTCTAGGCTTGTTCCCAGGTGAAGCTTGGGAAAGGAGCTTCTATAGCTTGGGTTGTGGGAAAGCGGTATGACAGGTCATGCGTGAATGCGGACAGGGGTGATGGGAGATATGTATGTCTAGTGCGAGCGTAGGAGAGCAACAGGCACCGGAGGGCGCGATCCTAAAGGTTGCGTTGACGGCCCTTGCGGGGTCGAGCATCGAATGGTACGACTTCTTTATCTACGGGACGGCGGCGGCCCTGGTCTTTCCGGCGCTGTTCTTCCCTGAGGCTTCCCCGCTTACGGGAACGTTGCTATCGTTCGGCACGTTTGGCGTGGCCTTCATAGGGCGTCCACTGGGCGGGGTGATCTTCGGGCACTTTGGGGACAAGTTAGGTCGAAAAAAGGCGCTGGTTACGGCGCTGGTCATTATGGGCACGGCGACGACGCTTATAGGGCTCATGCCGACGGTCGCCACCATAGGCATCCTGGCACCGATACTGCTCACCTTGCTGCGCTTCGTGCAAGGTATCGCTGTCGGCGGACAGTGGGGCGGCGCGGTGTTGCTGGCCGTGGAGAGCGCGCCTGTCCACCGGCGCGGCTTCTACGGCAGCTTCGCCCAGATTGGTGTCCCAGTAGGGGTCATCCTCGCGAACATTGTCTTCCTTGTGCTCACGTTGACGCTAGGCGCGGACTCCGCAGCATTCCAAGCGTGGGGTTGGCGTATACCATTCCTGCTGAGCATCATCCTCATAGGCATCGGCCTGTACGTCCAACTCGTGCTGGAGGACACGCCGGCCTTCCGGCATCTGCAGGAGGCCAAGCAGCAGCAAGACGAGGCTTACATCCGGCAGATAGCCGAGCAGCACAACACGAGCATTGAAGAGGCGAGGTCCGAGGTCCAGGCCGAGCGCGAGGGCTCGCCCATCGTCGAGGCCTTCCGCGTATACTGGAAGCAGATTTTCCTCGCTGCCGGAGCGTTCGTGGCGATCAACGGCAACTTCTACATCTTTATTAGCTTCATCCTCGCCTACGGCACGAACAAGGATATCCTGGGGCTGCCGCAGACCACGATGCTCGCCGCCGTACTCATCTCCTCCATCGTGCAGATCTTCGGCCTGCTGTACTTCGCTGGCATCTCCGACCGGTTCGGGCGCCGCGGCATCTACATGGCCGGCGCGGTTCTTCTCGGGGTGTTCTCGTTCGTCTTCTGGCCGATGGTAAACACCGGAAACTTCATCTTGATCACGCTCGCCCTGATCCTGGGTAATGCGGTGTTCTTGAGCATGATGTACGGTCCGCAGGCGGCGTTCTACTCCGAGATCTTCAGCACTCGGGTACGCTACTCCGGGGTCTCTCTGGGCTACCAGATCGGATCGATCTTCGGAGGCGCCCTGGCCCCCATCATCGCAACCGCCTTGCTCGCGAGGTTCAATTCTTCGACCCCCATCGCCGTGTACATGGCAGTAATGTGCGCTATCACTCTGCTCTGTACCTACCTGCTCACGGAGACCCGAGGCGCCGAGATGGACGAAGTAGCGGTCGGTGAGCGCAGTCCCGGCACGGCCTCCGGAGTGCAAGAACCGACGACCTAGGAGACGAACCCTCCAGAGATGCCTCCCGCGCTCTACTTGCGGGAGGCATATCGCACGATTAGAAGGAGCCACGCCTTGTACGAGACAATCCTCTTCGACAATACCGACGGCATCGCCACTATCGCGCTAAACCGTCCGAAGGCTCTGAACGCCTTCGACGGCAAGATGCACGAAGAGTTGCACACGGCGTTGGATGCGGTCGCCGAAGACGACTCGGTTCGTTGTCTCGTGTTGCGGGGTGAGGGGCGGGGTTTCTCTGCAGGGGCGGACTTGAAACAGGTTGTCGAAGGTGCGGACGGTGATCCAGATCTCGGGGAATACCTGAGAGAGACTTATAGTCGTACGGTAACGCGCATTACGGAAATGCGGAAGCCGGTGATCTGCGCTCTGCACGGCCCGGTGTACGGCGCGGGGCTCGGCATCGCGCTCGCCTGTGACTTGCGCGTGGCCGCCGAGAGCGCGAAATTCTCCGTGGCGTTCATCAAAATCGGGCTGATGCCCGACGCGGGGGTCTCGTTCTTTTTGCCCCGGATCGTGGGTCTCGGACGGGCGATGGAGATGTCTATGCTCGGTGACGCGGTCGAAGCCAAAGAGGCGCACCGTATTGGGCTCGTAAACAAGCTCGTTTCGGACGAGGATCTCGCCACCGAGACCGCCACCCTCGCCGCGAAGCTCGCGGCCCTGCCGACACAGGCGATGGGTGAGATCAAAGCCGCCCTCTACGCGAGCTTCGAGACCGATCTCGAAACCGCCCTGGAGAACGAGGCGAAAGGCCAGACCTTCTGCGGCTACACCGACGACCATCAAGAAGGCGTCGCCGCATTCTTCGAGAAACGTTCTCCCGAATTTACGGGACTCTAGAGAGGGGATCCAACCATGAACAACGCGCACTTGGAGTTCTTGCCGTGGCGGGCGCCCAGCACCCTGACGTTACCCGAGACCAACGTCTTCCACAATCTCGCTGTTTCCGCCGACCGCTATCCCGATAAGACCGTCATCGTCTACTACGGAGCGGAGATCTCCTACCGTCAACTTCGTGCTGATACCGAAGCCCTCGCCGGATATCTGCAGGAAGACCTCGGAATCGAAAAGGGCGACCGCGTACTGCTGTACATGCAGAACAGCCCGCAGTTCGTCGTCGCGTACCACGCCATACTGCGGGCCAATGCCGTCGTTGTACCCGTCAATCCGATGTTGATGACTGCGGAGATCGAGCACTACGTGGAAGACTCCGGCGCGAGAGTAGCCATCGTCGGCCAGGAACTCCACGAGCGCCTCGCCCCGCTCGTAAGCGAGGAGGGACTAGCTCACGTCATCACCGCCGCGTACTCAGACTATCTGCAAGAAACCCCAGACTTCCTAGTACCGGAGG